>CALDFY010000267.1 GCA_937942115.1 uncultured Anaerolineae bacterium
GCGGCCTTCGGCCGCCGCAAAACCCCATTCCCCTCCCCTTCTTCCCTGACCGCAGGCCAGAGGAGAAGGGAGATCAATCAAAATGAACCATCCCGCCGGTCAACAGCGTATCCTGCATCTTGCATCCTGCATCCTGCATCCTGCATCTTGCATCTTGCATCCTGCATCCTGCATCCTGCATCTTGCATCTTGCATCCTTTTATCCTTGCATCCTTTGATCCCAAATGTCCCTCCGCATCCGAACCCTGCTGACCATCAGCCTGACCGCCATCTCCCTGGTGGCGGTACTGAGCCTGCTCTTCTCCCGGACCCTCCTGCGCGCCTTTTCGGAGGCCGAACTCCGGGATACGGAGCGGGACGTCCACCACGCCCGGACGTTCCTGGAGGACGAACTGCAGGCTATGGATGTCCTCAACCGGGACTGGGCCTTCTGGGACGACACCTACGCCTTCATAGAGGACGTCAATCCCGCCTATATCCGCGCGAATGTCGTTGACGAGACCTTTCTCAACACCCACCTCAACCTGATGCTCTTCGTCCACGCCTCCGGCCGGGTGGTCCTGGCCCGGGCCTACGACCTGGAGGCCGAACAGGAGGCGCCGGTCCCCCAGACCGTCTACGGCGCGCTGCCGGTCCTGACCGGCGCCACCGAAGAGGGCCTGCGCGGCCTGCTCCTGCTGCCGGAGGGCATTCTCCTGGTGACGGCGCGCCCGATCCTGACCTCAGAGGGCCGGGGCCCCGCGCGCGGCGTCCTGGTCTTTGGCCGCTACCTGAATGCCGGCCTCCTGGACCGGATGAGCGAGCACCTGGACCTCTCGGTGACGGCCTACCGGGCCGACCGTCCTGAGGAATGGCCGGAGGACCTGCGGGCGGTCTACCCCCAACTCTCCCCCCAGACCCCCATCCGGGCCCAACCGCTGGACGGGGCCCGCGTCGCCGGATACGGGCTGGTGACCGACCTCTATGGCCGCCCGGCGCTGATCCTGCGCACCGAGGGCCCCCGTGAAATCTACGGCCGGGGCCTGCTGGCCCTCCGCTACTCCGCCAGCACCGTTGTTGCAGTGACCCTGCTGGTCGCTCTGGCGGCCGTCCTGCTCTTGGACCGGGACGTCCTGGCCCGAATGTCATCGCTGGCCGCGCAGGTCCGGGCCATCGGCGCAGGGGGAGGGCCCCGGGGCCGGGTCGCCCTGCGCGGCCGGGACGAACTGACCGACCTGGCCCGGGCCTTCAACGAAACGCTGGACGCGCTGGAGCAGAAAAGTGAAGAACTGGCCCACCTGAATGCTGTCCTGCAGGCCATCCGCCACATCAACCAGGCCATCGCCCGCGAGAAGGACCCGGAGCGCCTCCTCCAGATTGCATGCAACGAACTGGTCAGGACGCGCGGGTATGTCGGGACATGGGCTGTCCTCGTCGGCCCCAATGACGGGCTGGAAACCGGGACCGCTGCCGGAGTGAGGGTGGAGGACTTCGCCGTGCTCCTGAAGGCCTGGAAAGCGGGCCAACCTCCGATCTGTGCCCGCCAGGCGCTGAATCTCTCCGAGCCTCTTTTCATCCCCGAACCGGAAGCCTGCCCGGACTGCCCTATTCCCCTCTCCTACCGGGGCGCCGCTGCGCTGGCCGTCCGCATGGCCCACGGCGACCGGGTCTACGGCGTCCTCTACGTCGCTCTGCCGCCGGGTATCGCTCCCTCCCCCGAAGAACGGCACCTGCTGGCCGAGGTCGCCGAAGACCTGGCCTTTGGTCTCTACTCCCTGGAGCAGGAGGCCGCGTTACGGGAGAGCGAGGAGCGCTTCCGCCTGATGGCTGACCATTCGCTGGCAGGCATCTACCTGATCCAGGACGGCCTGCTCCGCTACGTCAACCCTGCCGGTGCCCGGATGTTCGGCTACGAGCCGGAGGAACTGATAGACCGGCGGAGCCCGCTGGACGTGGTGGCCCCGGAAGACCGGGAGCAGGTCGCTGAAAATATCCGCCGGCGGCTGGATGGGGAGGTGCTGAGCGTCCGCTACACCGTTCAGGGATTGCGGAAGGACGGCTCCCGGTTCCCCGCCGAGGTTTTCGGCACCCGAGTGGACTACCGGGGCCGCCCGGCCATCCTGGGCACCGTGCTGGACCTCACCGACCGGGTGCGGGCCGAGGAGGCCGTCCGCCGCCGGGCCGAGCAGACGGAGGCCCTGCGCCAGGTCGGCTTGGAACTCTTCGCGCAACTGGACCTGGATGCCCTCCTTTCCTCCATCATCCGGCGGGCGGTGGACCTGGTGGGCGGAAGTGCTGGAGGCCTCTACCTCTACCGGCCGGAGGAGGATGTTCTGGAATGGGTCGTCTCCATCGGACCGAACCAACCGCCTGTCGGCACCCGCTTGCGGCCTTCCGAGGGCATCATTACCCGGCGGATCTGGGAGACAGGCCGTCCCTCCTGGGTGGATGACTACTCGCAGCGAGAAGACCGTCCGGCGCAGTACGCCGATTACCCCTGGACGGCGGTCATCGGCGTGCCGGTCCGGCGGGGGGAGGAGATGCTGGGTGTCCTCATTGTCCTGGCCGACCCGCCCCGCACCTTCTCCCAGGAGGACGCCGACCTGCTGGACCTCTTCGCGGCCCAGGCGGCTGTCGCCCTTACCAACGCCCGATTCTACGAGGCGCTCCGGCGGGAGCGGGAGCAACTGGACTTCCTCCACCGTTTGAGCCGGCGGCTGGCTGGGACGCTGGACGCGCGGGCCATCGCCCAAGAGGCGCTGGAGACCCTCTGCGGGATGACCGGAGCCCGGCAGGGAGTGGTTTATGTGACGGAACCGGGTACTCCCCGCCTGCGGCTGGTCGCGGCGTTCGGGCACGGAGATACGACGGTAGAGGAAGTAGAGGAAATGGACCGTCGCCTTCAACTGACCATTGGGCAAGGGCTGGCTGGCTGGGTCGCCCTCCACCGCCAGACCGCCGTAGTGGACGATGTCCTCCAGGACGGCCGCTGGCTGGTGGTCCGGGGGCTGGACGAACATATCCGCTCCGCCATCAGCGTCCCCCTCCTCTTTGGGGAGGAACTGGTGGGCGTGATGAACCTGGGCTGCAAGCGGAAGGCCGCCTTCACCTCCGAGCATGCCCGCCTGGCGGAGGCCGCTGGAGGGGTCATCGCGGGGGCTCTGGCCGGCGCCCGCCTCTACGGGGCCGAACAGGAGCGGGCCCGCCGCATGGCCGCCGTGGCCGAACTGGGGGAGCGGCTGGCCGCCATCCTGGAGCCGCAAGCGGTCGGACAGGAGGCGGTGGAAGGGATCGTCCGGGCCTTCGGCTACGACTACGTCGGCCTGATGCTCCTGGACGAGGCGGCCGGGGAACTGGAGTTCGCCGCCGGAGCGGGCATCTGGGCCGGCCTCACCCCGTCGGGCTTCCGCCAGAAGGTCGGCGAGGGGATGATCGGCTGGGTGGCCCGAACCGGCGAGACGCTCCTGGCCAACGATGTGAGCCAGGAGCCCCGCTACATTGCCCCGTACCTCACCGAGACCCGTGCCGAACTGGATGTCCCCCTGAAGTACCACGGGCGGCTGGTGGGCGTGCTGACGGTCCAGAGCCGCCAGCGGAACGCCTTCACCCCGCTGGACGTGGCCGTGATGGAGGCCCTGGCAGGCCACGTGGCTGCGGCCATCGTGAACGCGCAACTCTATCAGGCCCAGCAGCAGCGGGCCGGGGAACTGGCCGCCCTCCATCAGGCCGCCGTCACCGTCTCTTCCCAGCAGACCCTGGATTCCATGCTGGAGGCGCTGGCCCGGCAGATGGGCCAGGCGCTGGATGTCACCAGCGTCTACATCAGCCTCTGGGATGAAAAGACCGGCACCTCCGTTCAACTGAAGGGCTGGTTCGGCCCGCAGGCCTCAGAGAAGGAGCGGGCGGCCACCCTGGCCGATATCGGCCAGACCTTTGACCTGAGCCCGCATCCGACGATAGTTCGCGCGCTGCGGGAGCGGCGACCCCTGGTTCTCCATGCCAGCGGCCCCCTGAATGCGGGCGACCGGGCGGAAGTAGAGCGGTACGGCTGGAAATCCCAAATGGTTGTCCCTCTGGTAGTGCGCGATCGCGCCATCGGCTTCGTCGCCCTCTGCGAGAGCCGTGGGGAGCGATCGTTCGCTGAGGCCGAAATTCGCTTCTGCCAGACGCTGGCCGCCGATGCGGCCGCCGTCATAGAGAATGCCCGCCTCTACGAGGAAGAGCGGGCCGCCCGCCAGCGCCAGGAGGCCCTCTACCGCATCGGCCAGATCGTTAACTCCACCCTGGATTCTGCCACCATCCTGGACCGGCTGACCGAAGAAGCGATACGGGCCACCGGCGCCACCCACGGCTCCGTCCTGGTGCCCGACCCGGAGCGGGGGGTCTTTGAGCGCCGCTCCCTGCGGGGCTACTCCCCCCAGGAACGGGAGCGGGCCCTCGCCCAGCCCCTCAGCCTGAACCAGGGGATTAACTCCCGCGCCTACCGCACCCGTCTGGTCCACTACGTCCCTGACGTCCGGCAGGACCCGGACTATTTCCCGCTGATCCCCACCACCCGCTCCGAACTGGTGATCCCGCTCCTGCGGGGTGACCGGGTCCTGGGCAACCTGGACCTCCAGAGCCCCCAGGTGGACGCGTTCCGGAACGCGGATATGGAATTCCTGCGCGCGCTGGCGGACCAGGTGGCAATCGCGCTGGAGAACGCCCGCCTCTACGAGGAGGAGCGCCGCCGGGCCCAGGAAGAGGAGATGCTGGCACTGATTGCCACCGCGCTAAACACCCTGGAGGTCCACCGGGCCTTCCGCATCCTGGTCCACGGCCTGCGCACCCTCACCGGCTGCGACCGGGTCGCCGTGGCGCTGCTGGAGGATGGGGGCACCCATTACCGCATCACTGTCCTGGAGACCCCCTTCCCGGTTCTGGAGGCGGACACCGTCCTCCCCCTCTCCACCACCCCGGTCTGGGACGACCTGCTGGAGGGCCGGCCTCATTTCTGCCCCGATATGAGCGCCGAGGTGGAGTATCCGGCCATCCGGGCCCTTTACGAAGCGGGCTTCCGCTCCTACGTCAGCCTGCCGTTGCGGGTGGGCGAGCGGGTGATCGGCGCCCTCCACGTCGTCAGCACCCGGGAGCGGAACTTCCGCCCAGGGCAGGTCCCCCTTCTCCAGCGGGTCGCCGATGCGCTGGCGCTGGCGATAGAGAACGAACGGCTCTACCGGGCCGAGCGGGAGCAGCGGGAACTGGCCCAGGCGCTGGCGGAGGCCGCGGCCGCCATCACCAGTACGTTGGATCCAGCCCAGATGCTGGAACGGATTCTGGAACAGGTGGCCCGGGTGGTGCCCGGTGATGCCTTCAACGGGATGTTGGTGGAAAACGGCATCGCTCGCCCCGTTCGCTGGCGGGGATATGACCGGTTCGGGGCGGAGGAGCGGATCGCTTCCGTGACCCTTCCGGTGGCCGACATTCGGAACTTGCGGGAGATGGCCCGAAGCGGCTGGCCGATGCTTGTCCCCGACACCCACGCCGACCCCTATTGGGTTCGGCTGGAGGGGTTGGAATGGATTCGCTCCTATGTGGGCGCGCCGATCGTCGTCCGGGGGATCACGGTGGGCTTTCTGAACGTGGACAGCGCCCGCCCTCACCAGTTCACCCCCGCCGATGCGGCCCGGCTGAAAGCCTTTGCCGACCAGGTCGCCATCGCGCTGGAGAACGCCCACCTCTACACCGAACTGCGTCACTACGCCAGCACGCTGGAAGAGCAGGTGCGGGAACGGACGGCGCAACTGGTGGCCCAGTACACTCGTCTGGAAGCCGTTCTGCGCAGCACGGGCGACGGGATCATCCTGGCCGATGACAAAGGAGAAATCCTCCAGGCCAATCCCGTCGCTCAGGGCTGGCTGCGGGACCTGGCGCCGGAGGACGCCCGGCGGCTGGAGGAGACGGTTCGGCGGGTAGCCCGGCGGGCCCGGGAGCGGCCCGAGGAGGTGGTGGAACTGCCGGGGCTGGACCTGGAGGTCCGGGCATCTCCCATTGAGGGGTCCGAGGGAGAGGTGGTGGCCGTCGTTGTCCTCCATGACGTGACCCAATATAAGACGCTGGAGCGGCTGCGCGCCCGCTTCATCTCCAACATCTCCCACGAATTACGCACTCCGCTCACCACCATCAAGACCTACCTCCACCTCCTGCGAGGGGCACCCGAAATGCTCCCCGAGTATCTGGATATTCTGGAGCGGGAGGCGGATTGGCAGGCCCGCCTGGTGGAGGACGTGCTGGAGATTTCCCGGCTGGATTCGGGTGCCCTCCAGATGCAGTTCGGCCCGGTGGAACTGAACGCCCTGACGGCGGAGGTGGTAGATGCCCAGCGGCCTCTGGCGCTGGCCCAGGGGTTGGTGCTGGAGTGCCGCCTGGCGGGGAAGGGGCCCGTCGCCCGCGCCGACCCCGATGCGCTCCGCATGGTGCTGATCAACCTGGTCCGCAACGCCCTTCAGTACACCCCCTCCGGCGGACGGATAGAGGTGAGCACCGGGGAGGAGGAACGGGAAGGGCACCGCTGGGCGGTGTTCACCGTCGCCGATACCGGCATCGGCATCCCCAGGGAGGAACTGCCCTATATTTTTGACCGCTTCTTCCGGGGGGAGCGGCCGCGCCAGATGCAGATTCCCGGCAGCGGCCTGGGCCTCTCCATTGTCAAAGAGATCGTGGACCGTCACGGCGGGCGGGTTACGGTGGAGAGCGAGGAGGGGAAAGGCACCCGCTTCACCGTCTGGCTGCCGATGGCGGAATAGCGCAGGATTCAAACAGGACGCGGAAAAACGCGGATAAACACGGCAATAAAAATGATTTCCGTGCATTTCCGTGTTCTTCCGTGTGTTACAGGACGCGGAAAAGCGGATAGATGCTTTTTTCAAAACGCAGGGCAAAAGGCATCTCTCGCAAAGGCACAGAGATCGCAAAGATTTATGTTGATGTTCTTTGTGCCTTTGTGTCTTGGTGTGAGAACGAAAGGGAGATTTTTTCCGCGTTTTCTGCGCTCGTCTGCGTCCTGCTTTCCAAACTGTCGGGTAGGTAGTTCCGGGTCTTTTCCACCGAGCCGTTTCTGAAGGAGGCGTTCCAACTGTCGCCGGAGTTCCTCCACGGTGCAGGGCATTCCCGGCTGGGTCAACGCCTGCAGGATGTCCTCTGCCGGCAGGGTCAGTCACTGCAGGCCCTGCAGCGCCTGGGCCAGTTTCCGCAGAACGGGAATTCCACTCGCCAGGGGAGGTTCGTCTCATCCAGGGCCTGCCGGAAGGGGACCGGGTCCACTGTCTTCGGGGCGCCCTCGTGGAGGACGGCCTGGATGAGGGCCTCCTGGACGGCCTCCCCGAGCAACAGGTCCTCTATGTGGCCCCAGTCCTTCGCCCGTAGGGCGGGGTCCTCCGGCAGGTCCAGGCAGGCCAGGAATACGGCGACAGCGGCGGTGAGGCAATCCCGGAGGGCCTGTTCCGGCGTGCCGCGCAGGGGGGTGCCCAGGGCAGCCGCGACCTTTTTGACCAGCCCTTCGGCGCTTTTTCCGGCCAGGCCCAGGAGAAAATCG
Source organism: uncultured Anaerolineae bacterium (assembly GCA_937942115.1). GTDB lineage: Bacteria > Chloroflexota > Anaerolineae > B4-G1 > DUEL01 > SpSt-77. The sequence continues at coordinate 7,553 of CALDFY010000267.1, forward strand.
CGGGCCTCCGGGGGGAGGTTCTGCCAGAGGTCCGGGAGGGTCATCCGTTTCCCGCCATTTCCCGTTGTTTCCCCCTCAAGTATATCCGTTTTTCCCCTGAGGACAAGCACTCGCGTTCTTTCACGTAAGGTGTTACCGGATGCATGCTGCCACCAGATGCACCCGCCGTTGCGGGAGCGGTTGCGGCAGGCGATGGGGCGGGGGCGGGAGACGATGCGGTGGAACGTGACGACGATCTTGCATCGGATGCAGGGGGTGATGCGGGAGTTTTTGCGGTATCACGGGTATGAGGTGGGGCGGGGGTTGCTGGCGGCGCCGGAGACGGGGTGGGAGCGGGTGGAGGGGCCGCAGGACTGTGGGGTACGGGTGCGGTTGCATCCGGAGGTGCTGATGGGGGAGGGGAGCGGGGTGATGCCGGGGCCGGGGGAGGTGCGGCGGGCAGAGGAGGCTGGCGTGGGTGCTGTGGGCAGTGTTTGCGTACGCTGAAGCGATGGGTCTGAAACCGCCGCCATTCTGGTGAGGAAGCGGGGAGCCGGGGGCGAGCCGTATGGCCCGCCCCCGGCCGGTTGGATTCCCCGGCCCTCTTTGCCCGGTGCGGAAACTTGACAGACCGGGCATCTGGGATATACTATTGGCAGTAAAGG
>CALDFY010000268.1 GCA_937942115.1 uncultured Anaerolineae bacterium
GCGTCAACGCAGGTTGACGCCCAGCGCAAAGCGTAGGGGCAACCCTCGCGGTTGCCCCCAGGGGAGGCCGATTTCCCATCGGCGCCCGAGGCGGCGGGAAGCGGAGAGCCGAAGCCAGCCTTAAGTTAACGCCTATGCCCCCGGCCCCTCTCCTGACAAAAGTCAGGAGAGGGGAGGGGGTGCCGCCGGAGGCGGCGGGGGTGGGGTGAGGAAAAGTGCCCAGGGCGGCGGGAGGCAACCAAACCCGGCCTTTAAATGGATGCATATGGGCATGGGCAAACCCTGCCCCTACGGCGTCGGTGAGGGCGCAGGCGTCGGCGGCGATTCCAGCCAGAGAAAGCGGCGGGTCAACCCTTCCTCCGACGCGGTGATGAAGTTGCCGCTGCGGGTCTCCCGGACCACCCGGACTTCCCACCGGAACTCCCGTGCCTGCGAACCGGGGGGCGGGAAGAGGTCGGCAGGAAGCCGGTAGGCCGTCGTCCGGGTCCGCACCCGGACGGTGGGCATGCCGGGCCGGGTGATCCGCAGTTCGTACCATTCGTTGGGGCGAAGGACGGCGACGGAGGCCCATTGGAGTGCGATGACCGCGTCCGGTCCGCCGAAGACGGCCCCGTCCGGTGGGTAGAGGAGGGGCGGCGGCGGGTAGGGCGGGATGGGCGTCGGCGTGGCGTAGGGGTTGGGGGTGGGCGTCGGTGTGGGCATCGGCGTCCCCAGCGGGATAATCAGCGGCTGATTGACGCGGATGACGTCCGAACCGGCGGGAATCTCCGGATTCGCCGCCCGGATCAGGGAGACGGTGACGCTGTACTTCTGCGCGATGGAGATGAGCGTCTCCCCCGGTGCAACGACGTGGATGATGTAGTCGCCCGGCGTGGGGGTCGGTGTGACCGTCCCCGGAATGGGCGAAGGCGTTGGAGTCGGACGGGCGGGAGGAATGAGGAGCACCTGCCCAATCTGCAGCGCGTCCGGGTTGATCCCCGGGTTCAGGGCGATGATTTCCTCCACGGTGGTGTCGTATCGGACGGCGATGCCCGAAAGGGTGTCGTTCGGCTGGACCTGATGGGCCCGGGGCGGCAGGGGGGTGGGCGTCGGTGTCTCCGTCGGCGTGGGGGTGGGGGTAGCCGTGGCTTTCGGAGTCGCCGTCCGGGTCGGCGTGACGGTCGGGGTGGGAACGGGCGCCCACTGGGGGAAGAAGAGCGGCCCCAGGAGCCAGTAGGCCGTCCCCAAAACCAGCGCGGCGACGGCGACGGCCGCCAGCCAGAAGAGCCACTGGGAGCGGCGGGCCGGCGCGCGGGACGGCAGGGCCTCTGCCTCCGGCTCCTCCCCCAGCGACGCCCCGCAGATGATGCAGGTGGTCGCCTGCGCCGATACCTTCGTCCCGCAAACGGGACAAGTTCTCGGTGATAAGTCGGTCATTGGGTCATCCGGCCATTGATGGGGCCAGTTGCCCGTCCAGGCCCAGGTCTGCCGCAATGGACTGCATGGCCTCCAGGACGACGCCAACGTGTTCCCAGAGGTCCACCCCCAGGAGCGCCGCGCCTTCCTCGGCCGCGCTCCGGTCAGCGCCGGCCGCGAACCGTTTATCCTTCCACTTGTTCTTGACGCTCTTGACGGTAATCTGGCGGATGTCTTTGGACGGGTGGACCAGGGCCACGGCGACGATGAGGCCGGTCAGGTCGTCCACGGCGTAGAGAGTGTGCTCCATACGGCTTTCCCGCTCCACGCCAGTCCGTTCAGCGGCGTGGGAGAGGACGGCGCGGACGATTTCTTCGGGCCAGCCCCCCTCCCGCAGGATGCGGGCGCCGGTGAGGGGGTGGTCTTCGGGGAAGCGCTCATAGTCAAAGTCGTGGAGAAGCCCGACGACGGCCCATTTCTCTTCGTCCTCCCCGAAGCGGCGGGCGTAGGCCCGCATGGCCGCCTCCACCGCCAGCATGTGCTTGAGCAGGTTCGGGTTCTGGATGTATTCGGTGACCAGTTTCCAGGCGTTTTCGCGGGTGGGTTGCATGGTTGCCTCCAGTGAAACGTGAAACGTGAAACGTGAAATGTGAAACGTGAGCGTCAGAATATTGGAATCGGGTCGCCCAGGACGGGTTTGGGGCGGCGAATCCACAAGTCCCACCAGGCCAGCCACAGGGCCGGGATTTCGCGGGCCTGGTAGCGGCGGATGTGGATGTAGGGCCGCCGGTCGGCCACGAAGCCGACGGCGTCCAGCCCCAGGCGCTGGCAGGTGTAGAGGGCGCGCGGCAGGTGGTAGCGCTGGGTGACGACCACCACCTCCGTCAGACCGAAGATGGCCTTCGCCCGGTAGCAGGTGTCGTAGGTGCGCCGCCCGGCGTAGTCCAGAACGATGTCCTCCTCCGGCATCCCCAGCGCCAGGGCGACCTCCCGCATCTTCTCCGGCTCGTTGTAGTGGACGAAGCGATTATCGCCGCTGAGGAGGAGTTTGCGCACCCGTCCGGCCCGGTGGAGTTCCACCGCTGCCGCCACCCGGTCCCGCAGGATGTCGCTGGGGGTGCCGTCGGGCCAGTAGCCGGCGCCGAAGACCAGCGCCACCGGGCGCTCCGGCACCGCCGTCGGGTCGGTGTAGATGGCCTCCCGGTAGCGCGCCGTTAGCGTCCAGAGGGTCCATGCCCCGGCCACGCCGAGGGCGGAAAGGAGGAGGACGCAGATGAACGCGGATTTTCTATCTCTTTTGAAGGTACTTCTGAGGGACATGGGTCAAAACAATCGGTGCCAACAAATCCAGATATCGCAGGTTAATGAAATAGTGGCAATTCTCTACCAGCCGCTGGAAGTCCCGTCTGCGGGCCAGCCAGCCACCCCCATCAGCAAAATTAACGAAGGCCCGGTTTTCTCGATTCCGACTGTTAGAACGGCGGATGTCTTCATAGGCCGTTTCCATATCCCGGGCTTTGGTGCTCTGGCCGCTGCTGGTCGTCTCCTGGAACGAGCACATCAGAATGACCCAGGGGTCGTCCAGAGAGGGGATGGCGAAATCTACGTTCACGTTCACGAAACGGGACCTCCCCTGTTCAAAGCCGACTCCATACCGTTCTTTGATCTCCTCCAATCGCCTGCGAATCTGGGCCTCTACCCGATACCCCTTCCGCCCGCTATACGTGCCAATGAGGGCGCGCTTGTAGCGGACCCGTCGGGCCGCAAGGGAGCCACTGGCAATCTCCCGGAAGTTCAACGCTTCCAGGTAGTAGCGCGGAATGACCGCCTGCAACTCCGGGTCCCGAACACCATCCATCAGCAAATGGGCAATCAGTGACGCGAAATCCGGGTCCTTCCGGATGCGGCGGACAATTTGCCCCATTGTCCACTCCCGATCCAGCGGGGCCGGGATTCGGCCGATTTGACGGAGCAGGGAGATAATCCGCAGAAACTTCTCCTCCGAAAGTTCCACTTCTCGCAGGACGAACTCCAGTGCATCCCTCCCTTCCTGTAACAGGAGTGTCAGGGAGTCCGGAGTCATTACGCTTTTCTCTGTGACGCCGTACTGTTCGGCCAGCCGGAGCAGGCGCTCCACCTCCCGGTCTATCTCCTGCTCCAGTTCATCATCCACGTAGAAAATGGTGAGAGAATTCCACGCTTCCTCAAAGGAGAGTTTACGCGGCGTCTGGGCCATTTTCCACCTCCAGTTTGGCGGCCTTCAGGGCCTTCCCCCAGGTCGGGAAGGCTTCCAGGAACGGCTCCAATCCGTACCGGCTCATCTGGCGGACGTCCTCCGGCGTGGGCAGACGGCCTAACTGACGGGCGATTTCCCGCAGTTCCAGTTGCAGGGCCTTTTTGTTGTACCGGGGGCGCGGCCGGGGCACCGGCGGACGGTATACGTCTCCCCATACCTCTACCTGGGCCAGTTTCTCCCGGGTGATGGCGACATAAGTCGGGTCAATATCTATGGCGATGTACCGTCGCCCCAGCCGGGCCGCCGCCACCGCCGTCGTCCCGGTACCGGCCAGCGCGTCCACTACAATGTCCCCCGGATTGGTGGACAGCCGGATAATCCGCTCCATCAACGCGTCCGGCAACTGGCAGGGATGATAATCCCGATGACGGCGATGTTTAATCCGGTGGACGTCCCACCAGATGTCGGTCAGGGGTTCCTTCACGTCGTCCCCCAGTGCCTTCCGCCGCCGGATACAGGATGAGCGCAGGCAATAGAAGCGGGCGTCTATCTCCCCTACGTCCTCGTAGTTGAACGTGAAATCAGTGGGATGTTTGGTATAGAAGAGCAGTGCGTAATGAGCCGGCATGATTTTGCCGCGCGGTTCGGAAAGGGCATCCCAGACGATCCAGTTCTGGAAGTAGAGGCGGCGGTTCAAGTAGGCCGCATGGTACATCCCCCAGCGGGGCAGATTCAGGACGTAAAGGGAGCCGGTGGGCTTCAAAATCCGGATGTACTGGTCCAACCAGGCGTTGCACCAGTTCAGATAGACATCCCGGTCCTTCTCATCGTCGTAAGTCGTATACGCCTTGTCCAGGTTGTACGGCGGGTCGGCGAAGACCAGGTCCACCGACTCATCCGGGAATGTGGCCAGAATTTCCAGAGCATCCCCCTGGATGACGGTGTTGACCGGCAGGTTCGTATCTGAAGTCCGGAGTCCGGAGTCTGGAGTCCGGAGCCCGGGCAGGGGCATCAGGCGGTACCGGGCAGGTGCTTCGGCCAGCCACGCTTGCCCCGGCCTGAAACGAAGTGGAGTGCCGTCTATCCGTTCGGCGGGACCGATCACACCCTCCAGCGCGGCCGCGTCTTCGGAGCGACCGGTTGGAGAGACCATTTGGAGCAAGGTTTTCAGAACGGGCGCGGAGATGCCCGTGTAGTTGTTCTCCGGCGGCAGGTCCTTCCAGACGTCGGAGATGGCGGCCCCCTCCGGGTGCATCAGATGGCTCTTCCCACCCCAATCCCGCAGCGGTTTTCCGCACGCCCGGCAATACCGGTGCGGAAAACGGACGCGGGAAATCCGGAACGTCTCCCCTTTGGCGAACATCAGAACGGCCGCGTGGACGGACGGAAGGCGCCCACCCAGGCGCGGGACCGACTCCACCGCAATCCAGTATTTGAAGCGCAGGCGGTGGTCCAAATAGACGCCGATCTCCGGCAGGGTCTCGGGGATCCCCTGGACAAACAGCAATCCCCCCTCTCGCAACGCCCGGACGGCAGCGTCCAGAGAGGGGATCCAGCGTCCAGCCTCATCGGTCCCTGCCGCCAATATGACGAAGTCCAGGGACTCCGCCGGGGCCTCTGCCAGCGATGCCAGCACATCATCCCGTGAAAGATACCGTATCATTATTGACCACCGACAACTGACCACTGACGACTGACCATTGACCACCGACCACTGACCATTGACGGCGGCTTGCGGTCTGTAGTCTGTGGTCTATGGTCTGACGGCACTTCGCTGCGCTCCGTGCCTGACTACGAACGGACGGCGAACTCTACGGCAACCCCGGGACCACCGCCGCGACCGTCTCCAGGTCCGGCCCCCAGACGACGGTGACGACGCGGCCGGTACGGTAGAGGTAGGCTGCTCCCGCTGGCCCGCTCCAGAACCGGCCTTTCAGGCCCAGCGGCGGGTCGGTGGCAATGGGCGGCGGGGTGCGGAAGCGGGGCACCAGCAGGGTGTAGGCCCGCTCAAACTCCACCGCCTCCTCCCGGCTCTCCCAGGCCAGCCGCCAGACGATGACCTCCCGCCCCGTCCCGTCCGTCCAGAGGGTGAAGGTATCCCCGGCCCAGCCGTCGGCAGCGCGGCGGGCCGCCTCGTCGTCGTCCAGGTAGGCCGCCAGGTGCAGGCCGACCAGAAACTCGCCGACGGTATCCCGCCGGGTCAGGCTCCAGCCTTTGCCCAGAACCGGCGCCAGGTCCGGGACGGCGGGCTCCAGCGGGGGATGCAGAGCGGGCTGACAGCCTGCTCCACAGGGATGCAGGACCTCCCGGGTGCTGCAGGGCGGGGCGGCGTAGGCCCGGTTCACGGCGTCCCAGCCGCCATCAGCGAAGATTGCGGCTACGAAACGGGCCCCTTCCCGATACGGGAACCGGCGAATGGCCTCAAAGGTGGAGACGTTCGCCAGCGGCGCGTAGGCCGGCTCCTCGGCTCCTGTCGCCAGGTCGGCCAGTCGGTCCAGTTCCTGAGGGTCGGCGTCCACCCCGGCGTAGCGGGCGGTGGTGAGGACGGCGTCCCCTTCCAGGAGCGCGCGCAGGGCCAGCGCGGCGTCCGTCGTGGGGCGGCAGGCGGCGGCCAGCGGGACGCGCGGCGGTTCGGCGTCCGGGCCCAGCCCGAAGCCGTTATCCTGGAGCGCGTGGGCCAGAGTGTGGACCAGGGCCAGTTCGTCGTCGGGCGTGGCGGGCCCCCGGCCGGCCACCAGCAGAATTTGCCGTCCGGCGGGGGCGTAAAGGCTGAACACCCGGGCCGCCTGCCCAGTCACGTCCGGCAGCGGGAGCGGGTTCAGCCGGGGGGTCAGCCCCAGCAGGCCGTAGAGGGCCAGCGCCTCCTGCGGGCGGATGTCGCCGTACCGCTGGAGGAGGTAGAGCGCGATCTCCCGCTCCGACGGGAAGGAGACCGGGAACTGTTCCACCGGCGGGAGGTCCCGCACCCGGGCCAGGATCCGGGCCACCTCATGGACGGCGCGGGCGCTCTGAATCTGGGAGAGGGGGACGGCTCGCGTGGGGGTGGGAGCGACCGTCGGGGAAGCCGAGGGCTCCGGCGGAACCGTCCCCGGGGTTGTCGGGGAGGCGACCGGCGACGTCGGCCCCTGCGGCGACGGGAGGGGGGAGAGGGCCGCCATCTGCCGTGTGGTGGTGACGACGACGTAGCCGAAAAGCCCGAAGACGACCACCACGGCGGTCGCCATCAGGGTCAGGATCAACCGCTGGCGGGGAGTGAATCCCCTCACCGCAGGGCCTCCTCCTGGACCGCGATGAGGGCCGCAATCCCCCGCCGGGCCAGGTCCAGCATTCGCTCCAGCCGGTAACGGGAAAAGGGGGATTTCTCCGCCGTCCCCTGCACCTCTATCAACCGTCCATCCCCTGTCATCACCACGTTCAGGTCCACCTCGGCCTGGCTATCTTCTTCGTAGCAGAGGTCTAGCCGGACCTCCCCCTGCACGATGCCGACGCTGACGGCGGCGACCGGCGTGCGGATGAGGTCCGGGGGGACGACGCCCCGAGCGGCCAGGCGGCGCAGGGCCAGGGCCAGCGCAACGTATCCGCCGGTAACGGCGGCGGTGCGGGTGCCGCCGTCGGCCTGGAGGACGTCGCAATCCAGGATCAGGGTCCGCTCCCCCAGCCGGATCAGGTCCAGACCGGCGCGCAGGGAGCGGCCGATGAAGCGGCGGATTTCCTGCGTCCGTCCGCCGGTCAGGCCGTTCTCGCGCGGGGTACGGGTGTGGGTGGAACGGGGCAGCAGCGCATACTCCGCCGTCAGCCAGCCCTGCCCGGAGCCCGCCAGCCAGCGGGGCACCCCTTCCTGCAGGGTCAGGTTACAGAGCACGCGCGTCCGGCCCCACTCCACCAGGACCGATCCCTCCGGGTAGTCCACGTAGTCCAGGAAGAAACGGACGGGGCGGAGTTCGTCGGGCCGCCGCCCATCGGGTCTGGGTATAGGAATCATAAGAATCAAGAGTCAAAG
>CALDFY010000269.1 GCA_937942115.1 uncultured Anaerolineae bacterium
GGAGGAGCCATGAAGCCTATGCGCTGGTACGACCACATCGGCATCAATCTGTTCTGGCTGGGTCTGAACATCCGCAATACCGCCGTGGGGTCCGTCTTCACGCCCTACCTGGTGGCGCTCTTCGTCCCGGAGGCGACGCGCAACACCGCCCTGGGCTTCATCAGCACGGCCGGGCTGGTCATCGCCATGCTGGTCCAGCCGGCCGCCGGCCTCCTGAGCGACCGATCCACCTCCCGCTTCGGGCGGCGGCGGCCCTTTATCTTCGTCGGCACCCTGTTTGACCTGGTCTTCCTGGTCGCCATTGCCCTTTCGGGGAACTTCTGGATGCTCCTGGTCGCCACCCTGCTCATCCAGTTTTCCGCTAACGTCTCTCACGGCCCGCTGCAGGGGCTGATCCCGGACCTGGTGCCGGAGGGGCAACGGGGGCGGTCGTCCGCCGTCAAAGCGGTCTTTGAACTCATCCCCATCATCCTGGTCGGCTTCACCATCGCCCAGTTGGTCGGCAGGGGACAACTGGGGTGGGCGGTCTTCGCCACCGGCGCGACCCTGCTGGCGACCATGTTGTTGACCATGGTGCTGGTCCGGGAGACACCGCTCCGGGAGAGGCCCGCCGCTTCCTTCAAAGGCCCGATGCTGCGTGTGCTGGGGATGCTGGCCGGGATTGCGCTGGGCGGGGTGGCCGGCCTGCTGGGGGGCGGCGCAGTGGGCGGACTGGTCGGCCTGGCGGCCTGGCCGCTGGCCGGCCGGGAGGTCGCCCGGGCAGCGGCCGTCGGGATTGGCGGGGTGGTAGCGATGGCGGTGGCAGTGGGGGCAGGCGTCTGGTCGGGGGCCTACGCGACCCTGGGGCAGGATGCCCGGCGTCACGCCCCGTTTACCTGGTGGGTGGTCAACCGACTCCTCTTCCTGGCCGCCGCCACCTCCTTCCAGGGCTTCCTGCCCTTCTTCCTGATGTACGCCTTCGGCGTGACCGCCGAGGAGGCCGCCGCCCTGAACGGCAACCTGATGACCATCATCGGGCTGCTCATCCTGGTCTCCGCCCTTGCCGGAGGCTGGATTTCCGACCGCCTGGGGAAACGGCGGGTGGTCACCTTCAGCGGGCTGGTGGCGGCCATCGGCGGTGTCGTTGCCCTGGGAGCCATCTGGGTGCCGAAAATGGCCATCCTCTACGGGGCGGGGGTGCTGATCGGCCTGGGGACCGGGCTTTTTATGACCGGCAACTGGGCGTTGGGGACGGAACTGGTGCCGCCGGAGGAGGCGGGGCGGTACCTGGGCGTCTCCAACCTGGCCGGCGCGGGGGCCGGGATGATCGGCAAAGGCATCGGTGGGCCCGTCGCCGACGCCCTGAACGGATACCTGCCCGGACTGGGGTATTTCGCCATCTTCGCCGCCTACGCGGTCCTCTTTGCCCTGAGCGCTCTCAGCCTGCGGTGGGTGCGGGAGGCCAGGAGATGACCTTTGCCCTCTGTCTGCTGGTCCCGGTCGTTCTGATTCTGGGCATCGGGCTGGGCCTATCGTTCTACATGACCCGCCGCCACCGCCTGGCCGAAATCCACACTCCGGCGGAGTACGGCCTGGAGTATGAGGAAGTGCCGTTGCGGACGGCGGACGGGCTGACCCTCTGCGGCTGGTGGATCCCCGCGCCCGGCTCGGAGCGGGCGGTGGTGATCCTGCATGGCCACGGCGGCAGTATGGACGGCGACGTCCACCGCGCGCCGATGCTCCACCGGGCCGGGTACGGGGTGCTGCTCCTGGATTTTCGCGCCCACGGCCGCAGTCCGGGCCGGGTGGCGACGTTCGGGTATCTGGAACGGTGGGACGTGCAGGCGGCGGTGGAGTTCCTCAAGCGTCGGGGGATGCGGCGCATCGGCCTTCTGGGCTTCTCCTACGGCGGCATGGCGTCCATGCTGGCGGCGCCGCTCTGCCCCGACGTCGGCGCGGTGGTGACCGACGGGGGGCCGGCCCGCCTGCGGTCGGCCATCATCGGTCGGGGGGCCGAACTGGGGTTGCCGGGGTGGCTGACGGCCTTCCTGGCCTGGCTGACGGTCACTCTCACCTCGGCCCGCCTGGGCGCCAACCTCTTCCGCTACGAGCCGGTGCGCTGGGTGGGGAAAATCGCCCCGCGCCCGGTCCTCTTCATCCACGGCGACCTGGACCCGTATTGTTTTGATTTTGACGACTTATTTGCCGCCGCGCGGGAACCGAAAGAGGTCTGGCGCCTGCCCGACGTGGGGCACACCCAGGCCAGTGAGGTCTACCCGGAGGAGTTCTACCGCCGCGTGGTGGGGTTCTTTGACCGGCACCTGAGGAGAGAATGAAACCTTTCACCGGTGGAAAGCGGTCACGTCCTCGGGCCGGGCCAGGCGGCGCAGCCACGGCACCGGGTCAAAATCGGGGTCAAAACTGGCAATGGCCGGAATGCCGCGCTCCCGGCAGGCCAGCGCGATCAGCGCGTCGTTGAAATTCAGCGCGCCCGCCGAGGAGCGAATCAGCGCCAGGACGTCTCCATACAGGCGGGGCACATCGGAGAGGATCCAGGTGATCATATCCTGCGGCACGCGATGGCTCAGTCGGTCAAACAAAGCATCCACTTCCGCGACCAGGTTCTTCTCATGCAGACGGCGCACGGCGGCACTGAGGGCTTCGGCAACGGCGCAGTCAAAGTAGAAAAGCTCGCTCCTACTTGCCAGAAGAGCGTTTTCCAGCGCCAGGGCCTGCTCCCGCCAGAGGTCACGCGGATTGATGAGGGCCACCAGCACCGATGAGTCCACAGCGACCCGCATTCTATACCTCGTCGTACAGGGCTTCCGTATCGGCCAGTGCGTCGCCTTCGTACCCCTCGGGAAGCAAATTCACCCACGCTCTCAGGCTGGACGCCGGCACGGGCACCGTCGGATAGAGATACGGCGCGCCCGGCGGTTTGGCGACCGTCTCCAGCACCTGCCCTTTCTGCGCCAGTTCATACACAAACCGGACAAACTGCTCCACAACACTCAGGCTTTCCGGCGGCAGTTCTTCCAGCAGAGAAACGATACGGCTCTGGACCTGTTCGGCCACCCCGCTCATCGTGCCACCTCCGCGATGAATTGTAACACGTTTTCCCGTTTTGACAATTCATGACCCTGCACCTGCACTTTCCCGATGACGGCTGGGAGCGCATCGCGCGCGATGGGTCGGCGTGGTGGGCCGGGGAACTGGACCGCCCGCTGGTGGTGCTGGAGTGCACCGAGCCGGAGGACCGCCACAAGCCCCACTTCGCCAGCACCTTCCTGGGCAACTTCCCCCTGGACATGCCCGCCGACGATGTCCTGGACCTTTTCGTCCCGCGCCTGGAGGCCACCCACTACCTGGGCGACGCCTTCCCGCGCTTCTGGCCCAACTTCGGCCCCGGGGTCGTCGCCGCCTTCGCCGGGGCGCGGGTCCAGCCGAGGGCCGATACGACCTGGTTCCTCCCCGCCCATACCGGCCCCATTGCCGAACTCCACGTCTCGGTGGACTGGCAGAACGCGTGGTGGCAGCGGGTCGTGGAGGTAACGCGGGCCGCCGTGGCCCGCTGGGGCGGCCAACTGACCGTCGGCTTCACCGACCTGGGCGGCAACCTGGACATCCTGGCCCACCTGCGCGGCCTTCAGCAACTGATGATAGACCTGGTGCGGACGCCGGAGGAGGTGGACCGCCTGGTGCGGGAGACGACGGCCGCCTGGCTGGCCTGCTACGACCGCCTCTACGACCTCATCGCCCCCGCCGGGCGGGGCGTCACCCCCTGGGCGCCCTGCTGGTCGCCCGGTCGGGGCTACATGCTCCAGAGCGACGTCTCCTACAACATCTCTCCGCAGATGTTCGCCCGCTTCGTCCTGCCGGACCTGGAGGCGTGCTGCGCGGCGATGGACTACGCCTTCTACCACCTGGACGGGGTCGGGCAACTGCGTCACCTGGACCTCCTGCTCTCGCTTCCGCGACTGCGGGGCATCCAGTGGGTGCCCGGCTACGGCAAACCCGGGCCGGAGCACTGGCTTCCCGTCCTGCGCCGCATTCGGGAGAGCGGCAAACTCTGCCAGGTGACGGTCTCACCGGAGGGCGCCCGGACCATCCTCCGCGCGCTGGGCGGCAGGGGTTTCTGCTTTATCATTGACGAGCCGCCGCTGACCCCCGCCGAAGGCGCCGCCTTCCTGCGGGCGCTGGAGATGATATGAACGTGCTCAACCTGGCCCTGGCTTTGCTGACCTCTCCCCGCGTCCCGCCGCCGCTCTTGCGGACGGTGATTCGCCTGGCCGTGGCGCTCCTGCGCTGGCGGCAGAAACGGGACGACCGCCGCCAGGCCGCCGCGCCGCCGACCGTCCCCGCCCCCACCGGGCCGCTCTATCTGGTGGACGGCTACCACGGCGGCGTCGTCTTCTGGGACTGGCTGGTCCTGCCCGACGGCGGCCTCTGGTACCTCTACAACTGGCCCCTCTGCCTCCGACCGGCCCTGGAGCGGGCCCTGCGGGACGACCGCTTCCGGGTCACCTTGGACCTGGACGGCTGGACCTATGAGGACATGGCCGCCCGGGCGCCGGAGGCGGTCCGGCAGATGCGGGAACTGCTCCGGCTGGGCCGGCTGGAGGTCGTCAACGGCACCTACGGCCAGCCGCTGGCCCAATCGGTCAGTGGAGAATCCTTCATCCGCCAACTCTTCTACGGCCTGGAGGCCATCCGGCGGGTGCTGGGAGCCGAGGTGACCGTCTTCTACTCCCAGGAGCCGGCCTATTTCCCCCAGTTGCCCCAGATTCTGCGGGGGTTCGGCTTTCGGGGCGCGGTCTTCCGCACCCAGTGGGCCGCCTTCGGCACCGACCCGGCCTGCGACGCCGCCGTCGTCCGCTGGCGGGCCCCCGATGGGAGCACCATCCCCGCCGTCCCCCGCTACACCTTCCAGCGCTACGACCGCCTGCGGGCCGACCACCCGGGCCTGCCCCAGATGGCCCTGGCTGCCGGGGAGCGGGCGGACTGGGAGCCGGAGAGCCTGGCACCCTTTGAGCGGGCCGCGCGGGAGCGGGGGATCGCCCACCCTCTGGTCACCGACCTGAAGGACGTGAACCTGCCCGATGCCCCCCTGCCGCGCGCCCTGGAACTGGCCGCGACCCCGGACGTCCGCTTCGTCACCCCGAGGGAATACTTCGCCCTGGCCGGGGAGGAGGGGCCGGTGGTGGAGTACGCGCTGGACGACATCCCCGCCACCCTGCCCTGGGGCCTGCAGGCGGAGATGCTGGTTCGGGCGCGGGTGGCGGCGGAGAGGGCACTCCTGGTGGCGGAGCGGCTGGACGCGCTGGCCTTTCTGCTGGGCCGGGAGAGCCAGGAGGAGCAACTGGCGCAGGCCTGGCGGGACCTCTGCCGGGCCCAGCACCACGACCTGCACGTCTGCGGGCCGTGGCACTCCCGACGGCACGGCCGCTCTATGGCCGAGGTCGGGGTGGAGTACGCCGAAGGGGCCCGGCGGGCCGCCGAGGAGGTGAGCCGGGCCGCGCTGGCCTGGCTGGCCGAAGGGGCCGGCGGCGACGTCCTGGTCTTCAACCCTTCCCCCTGGCCCCGGCGGGAGTACGTGGAGGTCACGCTTCCGGGGACCGCTCTGGACGCCCGTGAGGTCGTCTTCCACGACGGCGAGCGGGAGGTCCCCGCGCAGGTCGTCGCCTCCCGGGGCGGCGCGCTGACGGTGGGACTGGTGGTGGACCTGCCCGCGCTGGGGTACCGCTCCCTGGAACGGGTGTCCGGGCGAATACCGGCGGAGGATGCCCGTCCCCACGATACCGTGACCGTCCACCCCGACGGCAGTCTGAGCCTGGAGGCCGACGGCCGTCCGCTGGTCACCGCTGGGGGATACCTGACCGTCTGGCGGGACGGTGCCTGGCACGATTCCCGCGCATCGGTCCGGCAGGTGGAGCGGGTGGAGGACGGCCCGGTCTACCGCCGCTACCGGATAGAGGGGGAGATCGCGGGCATCCCCTTCTGCCAGACCGTCACTCTCTACCGGGCCCTGCCCCGCATAGACGGGCGCGTGACGCTGGATTTCGGGGAGGAAGGGGTGTACCTGGGCCCCCAGATAGCGGACGACCGGCCGGACCGGGCGATGTCGGTACAGGACGAGAAGAAACTCTGCCTGGCGTTTGCGACCCCGCTGCGCCGGGCCTGGTGCGACTCGCCGTTTTTGCTGGCCCCGACGGGGCGGGAGAACATCGTCGGCCTGCACGGGGTGGGGCTGGAGGACGGGGACGGCGTGGGGGTGGCCTTCCTTCACCGGGGGACGCCCGGCTACCACCTGGACCGCCGGGAAGGAGTGTTGCGGAACGTGCTGGCCTGGGGGCCCCGGGATTGGGTCTACGCCAGCGACGATTCGGTCACCCGGGGGCGCTCCCGCTACACCGCGCTCCGGGGGCGGCACGTCTACGAATACGCCATCCTGCCTTACACCTCCCGTAGGGCAAGATTCATCTTACCCGACCCTCTGCCCTGTCTGTGCCAGCCGCTGCGGGGGCCGTCGGGCCGCCGCCCGGCCCCCCGGTCGTTCCTGAGCGTAAAGCCGGAGTCCGTTGTGGCGACGGCCCTCTTCGTCCACCGGGGCCGGGTCTATCTCCGCCTGTGGAACGCGTCCGGGCAGGAGGTTGCTGCCTCGGTGAGCGGGGAGTGGGTGGGGGAACTGATGCCGGTGGACCTGCACCTCCGGCCCGACGGCGAGCCGGTGCCGCCTGACCGTGTCCCCCTGCCCCCCTGGGGCATCCGGACGGTCAATATCTCCTGATCCCCCGTTGCATCCCCAACAACTTCTGCTACAATTAGTCCCGATGGACCTCACCACTGTACTCAATATCCAGCCGGGAGACCTGGTCGCCTTCGTCGGGGCCGGGGGCAAGACGACGACCATCTGGCACCTGCTCCGGTCTTTCGTCGCGCGGAAGGAGCGGGTCATCTTCGCCCCCACCACCCACATCTTCAAGCCCCGCCGGGCCCCCCTGCTGCTGAACCCGTGCCCGGACCCGGCGGAGATCGCGCTGGTGCTGACGCGATGGTCCGCCGTCATCCTGGCCGCCGAACTGGGCGAAGAGGGAGACCCTCAGATGGCCGCGCACGCTCCCTACCCGGCCACCGCGCGCAAACTGGTCGGGCTGAAGCCGGAGGTCGTCACCGACCTGGCCCGGCGGATGCCCGGCGTCACCTGGCTGGTGGAGGCCGACGGCGCAAAAGGCCGGGCGCTCAAAGCGCCCGCCGACCACGAACCGGTCATCCCCCGCGCGGCCCGGCGGGTCGTGGTGGTGGGAAGCCTGGCTGCGCTGGGCCGCCCTCTGGACGATGCCACCGTCCATCGGGCCGACCGGGCCGCCGCGCTCCTGCGGGTCCCCCTGGGCACCCCCATCACCCCGGATCTGGTCGCCGGTCTGCTGGGACACACCAGTGGGGGGCTCAAGTCCGTCCCGCCCCGGGCGGCCGTCGTCGTCCTGCTCACCCAGCCGGAGCCGGACCCGCGCCCCGAGGCGCCCGCCATCGCCCGACAACTGCTGCTGGGCCGGCGCATCCGCCGCGTCGTCCTGGCTAACCCGCGCGCGCCGGACCCCGTCCTGGAGGTATGGGAATGAAAGTCGCCGGAGTCATCCTGGCCGCCGGCGGCTCCACCCGCTTCGGCCGGCCCAAACAACTGCTGGACTGGAACGGCATCCCCCTGGTCGCCCACGTCGCCGACGTGGCGCTGGCGGCGGAACTCTCGCCCGTCGTGGCCGTCCTGGGACATTCGGCAGAGGACGTCCGGGCCGCCCTGGCGGGCCGCCCCGTCTCCATCGCCACCAACTGGCGCTGGGAGGAGGGGATGAGCACCTCCGTCCAGACCGGCCTCGGCGCCCTCCCCCCCGACACCGACGCCGCCGTCTTCCTCCAGTGCGACCAGCCGCTGGTCCCCCCCGACCTCCTGCGCCGCCTGGTCGCCCGGTTTGGGGAGACGGGCGCGCCCATCGTCTGCCCGGTCTACCGGGGCCGGCGCGCTTCCCCTACCCTATTCGCCCGTCCCCTCTTCCCCGAACTGTCCAGGGTGACGGGGGACCAGGGCGGGCGCGCGCTCATCCTCCGCCACCCCGAAGCAGTGGAGACAGTGGAGGTGGATGACCCCGACCTCCTGGCCGATGTGGACACGCCGGAAGAGTACGAACGGCTGCGGGCCCGGTACGGCGCGCCGCCCCCGGCCCGGCTACTCCTGGCCTCCGTCCGTCACCTCATCGTGGATATGGACGGCGTCCTCTGGCGGGGCGACCAGCCCATGCCGGGCCTGGCCGACTTCTTCGCCACCCTGCGGGCGCTGGATGTCCGTTTCGTCCTGGCGACCAACAACGCCAGCAAGCGGCCCGAGGAGTACCGGGAGAAACTGGCCCGCTTCGGGGTGGAGGTCCCTCTGGAGGCCATCCTGACCTCTGCCCAGGCGACGGCGGAGTATCTGGCCGCCCTGGCGCCGCCCGGCACCCCCGTCTACGCCATCGGCGGGAACGGCGTCCGGCACGCGCTGGCGGAGAAGGGGTTCGTCCTGGCCGAAGAGGACGCCCAATACGTGGTGGTGGGTTGGGACCCCGACCTCCACTGGCAGAAACTGGCGAAGGCGGCGCTGCTGATCCAGCGGGGGGCCGGTTTCATCGGCACCAACCCGGATACCACCTATCCCACTCCGGCGGGACGGGTGCCGGGCAACGGGAGCAACCTGGCCGTCCTGGAGTTGACGACGGGGGTGAAGCCGGTGGTCATCGGCAAGCCGGAGCCGTGGCTCTACCGGGCCGCGATGGCCCGCCTGGAGGCGGCGCCGGAGACAACGGCCGCCCTGGGCGACCGGCTGGATACAGACATCCTCGGCGGGCGGCGGGCCGGCCTGCGGACCATCCTGGTCCTCTCCGGCATCAGCACGCCGGAGGACCTGGCCCGCTCGCCGGTGCGGCCCGACCTGGTCTGCGCCGACATCGGGGAACTGGCCCGAATGTGGAGGGAGGTCAGAGAGGGATGAACACCGAGGCGCGCGGGGGTTGCCCGATTCTGGTGGTCGCTCACGGCGACCTGGGGGAGGCACTGGTACGGGCGGCGGAGATGATTACGGGGCCTCAGCCCGACCTTTTTGCCATCGCCCTGTGGCCGGAGGAAAGCCCTGCGGCCCTCCAGGAGAAATTGACGGCCACCCTTCAGCAGGCGGGCAGCCGGCCGGCTCTGGTACTGGTGGACCTGCTGGGCGGCACCCCCTTCAACGTGGTGGCCCGCCATCTGCGGGGGAGGGACGGCGCCTGCGTGACCGGCGTCAACCTCCCGATGTTGCTGGAGGTGCTGACGGCTCGGGATGAGGGGCTCTCGCCCGCCGAACTGGCTGCGCGGGCCGGGCAGTCCGGCCAAAACAGCATACGGACGTGTCAGGCACTTCTGGAAATGCCCGGCACGTCTGATCGGGGAGGTCTGGAGTGACGGAACTGGCCGAAGAGGTCCTGAAGTTAGTCATCGCGATGCTGGTCGGTGGCATCATCGGCGCCGAACGGGAGTTGCGGGATAAGAGTGCGGGCTTCCGGACCATCCTGCTCATCACCGTCGGCTCCACCCTCTTCACCATCTTCTCCCTGGGCATCGGCGTGGAGACCAACCCCACGCGCATCGCGGCCAACATCGTCACCGGCATCGGCTTTCTGGGCGCAGGCGCCATCCTGCGGGAGGGGCACCGGGTCACCGGCCTGACCACCGCCGCGACCATCTGGCTGGCGGCGGCGCTGGGTATGGGCATCGGGGCCGGTAAATTCGCCCTGGTGGGCATCGCCACAGGGCTCACTCTGGTGGTACTATGGGTCTTTCCGTCCCTGGAGAACTGGCTGGACCGCACCCGGGAGACCGTCACCTACGAAATCGCTCTCCCCGCTCAATCGCCCCGTCGGAAGACCCTGCAGGAAACGCTTGAATCCCACGGCATCCGGATTTACCACCACCGGGAGATCAAAACCGGCGACACCGTGGTCATTACCCTGCGCACAACGGGCCGCATGGAGAACCACCGGAGGCTGCTGGAGACGCTCCTGCAGGACCCCGAAATCATAGAAGTCAAATACTGATCCTGGAAGAGCGGCCTCGCCGCCGTTCCAGAACCTACTCTTCCCCCACGACCACGAACTCCCGCTGGACCGGGATGTTGCTCATCGGGGCATACACCGGCGGGAGATACCGGCCAGCCCCCTCCCCAACGCCCGGCGGGTAGGCCGCCGGCGGCTGCACCACCACCACCGGCGGATACGGCCCGGCATACGGCATCCGCGGCTCCTGCTTCCGCCGCGTCACCCAGATGATCAGCAGGCTCGGCGGAATGCTCGCCGCTACCCCGCACACCGCCCCCGCCATCACCGCCAGCGACTGGTCCGATAGCCGCTCCCCCACGATAACCGCCAGCGTCAGCCCGAAGGCCGCCGTGAACACCAGCAGCACCACCCCCAGCCGCTTCGCCACCCGCTGCTCCGGCGTCATCGGCCGGGGGCCGTACTCTCCGTATCCATACCCATACGGGGGCATCTGCATCCCGTCCATATTCCGTACTCCGTGTTCCGTACTCCGTATTCCGTCACCGCGCCGGCAGCGGACGCACCGACCCGTTCACCATCGCCCCCTCTGACCCCACTGCCCCTTCCACTTCCCTGATTCTCCGATTCTCCGATCCTTTGATTCTCCGATTCTCTGATTCTCCCATTCTCCGATTCTCCGATTCTCCGATTCTCTCCACCAACTGCCGGGCCTCCTCCGGCGCGATGTAGGCCGCCTGGAAGCGGTGCAGTTGCCCCTCCGCCACGGCGATGAAGTCGCCCCGCCCCAGCAACCGCTCCGCCCC
>CALDFY010000270.1 GCA_937942115.1 uncultured Anaerolineae bacterium
GATGGTGGAGCCGGAAACGTGGAATATTCAGGAGGGGTTTTGCGGCGGCCTTCGGCCGCCGCAAAACCCCTCCTGAATATTCCACGTTTCCGGCTCCACCATCACGGCCGCCGCCCCATCATCCCGCGTCAGGACTACCGGTCCCTGCCGCAGACGGTCCAGGATGGCCGACATTCGGGCCTGCAGATCGCGCAAAGGCACTATCTCCGGAACCATGCTCACCACCATCGGCCCCCCACTTACGCCAATCCCAGCAGTTGGGCCACCGTCAGGCCGTGGACGGAGGCGTCAATCCGGCGCAGGAGGCCGGTGAGGACGTCCCCCGGGCCCACTTCCACGAAACGGGCGACGCCCCGGCGAATCATCTGCCGCACGGAGCCCCGCCAGCGAACCGGGGAGGTCAATTGGCGGACCAGGGCCTCCCGGATGGACTCCGGCTCCTCCAGCACGTCGGCGGTGGCATTGGCCACGAAGGGGACGCGAGGCCGTCTCATCGGGACCCTTTCCAGCGCATGCCGGAAAGCGGCGGCCGCTTCGGCCATCAGGGGGGAATGGGCCGCAATGCTCACTGCCAGCCGGACCACCCGTCGGGCTCCGGCGGCCTGCACGGCCTCCATCCCGGCGATCAGGGCCTGCTCATCCCCGGAGATGACCACCTGGCCGGGGCAGTTATCGTTGGCGACGCCCACATAGCCACCGGTCTCCTGCGAGACCCGCTCACAGATGGCCACGACCTCTTCGGCATCCAGCCCCAGAACGGCCGCCATACCGCCGGGTCGGCGGGCGCCTGCTTCTTTCATCAGGCGTCCCCGCTCCCGCACCAGCAACAGCGCGTCCTCAAACGTCAGCGCGTTGGCCGCCACCAGCGCGGTGAATTCCCCCAGACTGTGCCCGGCCACGCAGGCCGGGCTTTCCCCCTTCTCTTCCTCCAGCACCCGCAGCGCGGCGACGCTGGCCGTCAGGATGGCCGGTTGGGCGTTGGCGGTGTCGTTCAGTATGTCCGCCGGCCCCTCAAAGCAGAGGCGGGAGAGCGGGAAGCCCAGGACCTCATCGGCGCGGGCGAAAATCCGGGCCGCAACGGGGAACCGGTCTACCAGATCTTTCCCCATCCCCACCCGCTGGGACCCCTGTCCGGGAAACTGGAAAGCAGGTTGGTCACTCATCCCAAAAGCAAAAACACCGACCGGCGGCAGAAGGCGCGCCGGATGGCGGGCCATTGGGCTTTACTTCTTGCTCTTCTTCTCTTTGTCCTTCGGGGTGAACGCCTGACGACCCCGATAGGCGCCACAATGGGGGCAGGCGTGGTATGGTAGCATCGGCTCCTTGCACTTCGGGCAGATGACCAGGGAGGGCAAGGTCAGCGCCAGGTGGCTGCGCCGCCGGTCCCGCCGCCCTTTGGACGTTTTCCGCTTGGGAACAGGTGGCATTCTCTCACTCCTTCTACGCGGGATTTTCAGCAAAACAGATAGCGATATTATAGGTGGAAGCGGCAAACCTGTCAAGGCGCACCGCTCCCTGCTGTTCGGACGCCAGTGGGGACACTGCACTCTTTTCCGCCCTCACCTCCCCCCTTGCCCTGCGTCTGCTGAGCCCGAATCCGATGTTCGTGTCCTGATTCTGGTCAAAATTTCGGCGATCCCTCTTGACAAACCCCGAAGTTTGTGGTATCATTAAGTAAAACGTTTTACTTCCCGCCGTCCCACTCCCGAAGAGGTGGCGTAGATGGAATTCTCTACCCCATATGGCGACTTTTCATCCGATGGCCGTGAGTACATCATCACGACCCCCCGGACGCCGCGCCCCTGGTGCAACATCATCAGCAACGGCGACTATAGCCTCCTGGTCTCCCAGACAGGTTCCGGTTACAGTTGGCGGGGCAACGCCGGACAGAACCGCATCACGCGCGCCTTCCAGGACCTGGTCAAAGATAATTGGGGCAAGTATTTCTACATCCGCGACCTCCAGACCGGCCGTTACTGGTCTGCTACCTATAAACCGGTTATGCACCCCTCTGACGAGTACCGGGTAGTGCATGGCCTGGGCTATTCCCGATTTCTTCAAAGCGTCAACGGCATCCGCAGCGAATTGACCCTTTTGGTCTCCGCGCGGGACCCGGTAGAGGTCTGGGAACTGCGCCTGACCAACACCGGGACCGCTCCCCGTCTCCTGGATGTGACCTCTTACGCCGAATGGCTGTTGGGATTCGCCCCCGATGAGCATCGGGAATTCCACAAACTGTTCATAGAGACCTGGGCCGACCCGGCCCGGAGCGCCGTCTTCGCCCGCAAGTACCTCTGGGGCTTTCCGGACGAGAAGGGACGCCACAACAACGTGGATTGGCCCTACACGGCTTTTATGGCCGTCAGTGTGCCGCTGAAATCGTTTGATTGCGACAAAGAGTCCTTCATCGGCCTCTACGAGAGCGAAGAGCACCCCCAGGCGATGCGCCAGGAGCGCCTGGCCGGACGGAGTGGGCGGTTCGGCGACGCCATCGCCGCCCTCCAGGTGGAGGTCCGCCTGGAGCCCGGGGAGAGCACGACCATCGTCTTTACTCTGGGCGCCGCCGAGAACGGCCGGGAGGACCCCGGCGAACTGATCGCCCGCTACACCTCCCCCGAAGGGAGCGCCCGGGCTCTGGAAGAGGTCCACGCCCTCTGGGCCCGTTTCGTGGAACCGGAGTACGTGGAGACACCGGACCTCGCGCTGAACTTTATGACCAATTACTGGCTCAAGTACCAGGCTATTTCCTGCCGGCTGTGGGGCAAGTCCGCCTGCTATCAGGTCTCCGCAGGCTACGGTTTCCGGGACCAGTTGCAGGATAGCCTGATTTTCCTGGTGAGCGAGCCGGAGTACACCCGCCGACAATTGCTCCTCCACGCCGCTCAGCAATTCGTGGAGGGCGATGTGCTCCACTGGTGGTTCTCCATTCGCGGAGGCGGCCCGCGCACTAACTGTTCCGATGACCTGCTCTGGCTCCCCTTCGTCCTGGATGCCTATTTGAAAGAGACCGCCGACGATGCCATTCTGGACGAGATCGTCCCGTATCTGAACGGCCCGGCGGAACCCCTCTACAATCACTGCAAGCGGGCGATTGAGCGCGCCTTCTCCCGCTTTTCCCCGCGCGGCGTTCCCCTGATGGGTGACCACGACTGGAACGATGGTCTGAACGCCGTGGGCACATCGCTCAAGGGTGAGAGTTTCTGGGTAGCCGAGTTCCTCTATTTCATTCTGGGCAATTTTATCCCGCTGGCGCGGCGGCGCGGGGACGAACAGTTCGCCCGCAAATGTGAGGACGTGCGTGCTCATTTGAAGGATACCATCAACCGCTACGGATGGGACGGGGAGTGGTACCTCCAGGCCACCACCGACGACGGCCTTCCGCTGGGTTCCAAAGAAAACGAAGAGGGCAAAATCTTCCTGATGCCCAACATCTGGGCCGTCATCAGCGGCGTGGCGGACGAGGAGAGGGCCCGGCTTGCGATGGAATCGGTCACGAAGCACCTGCTCAAGGACTACGGCCCTCTGCTGAACTTCCCGGCCTTCACCCGCCCTCGCTCCGACATCGGTTACGTGACCCGCTACGCGCCCGGTCTGCGGGAGAACGGCGGCGTTTACACCCATGCCGCCACCTGGGCCGTGTGGGCCTACGTCCTCATCGGTGAACCGGAACGGGCCTACGAAGTCTACCGGCGCATTTGCCCGCCCAACCGCCGCCGGGATATTGACGTCTACAAAGCCGAACCCTACGTCACCCCTGGAAATGTGGACGGGCCGGCCTCGGAGTACTACGGGCGCGGCGGCTGGACCTGGTATACCGGTTCCGCCCAATGGTTGCACCGGGTGGCGACCCACTGGATTCTGGGCATCCGCCCCCAGGAGGACGGTCTGCTGATTGACCCCTCTATTCCGGCCCAGTGGGATGGTTTCACCGTCCGGCGGCGGTTCCGCCATGCGGTCTACCACATCGTCGTCCGCAACCCCCACCACGTCCATCGCGGTGTGCGCGCCGTCTGGCTGGACGGGAAGCCTCTGGAGGGCCCGCTCATCCCTGCCCTGCAGGATGGGCAGGTCCATCACGTGGAAGTCGTTATGGGATAAACCACGCAGGACAATGGTAAGCCGTTGTCCTCCAAGACGGTGAAAGGAGGTGACCTGCGGAAACGATCAAAGCCCTTCCCCCCAACCGGCCGGTCCGATTCCTCCGAAGGGATGCGCCGACCATGAGGAAGGCCTGAACAGGCCGTTCGGACGGGCGCAAAAGCCCGTCCTACCAGTGAGTCCCATAAACTTCACCGAGCAAGGAGGAGGAAAATGAAAGCGCTGAGAGTGTCTCGTCTCCTGGCGGCGGTCGCCATACTGGCCGTCGTCCTGGCAGGATGCGCGCCCAGGCCCACACCCACCCCGTCTCCCGAAGCCACGACGCCCCCCAAACCGATGGCTACGCCGACGCCTGCTCCGCCCCCCGAACCCACCAAGGTGCCTGTGACGCTTCGCTACGCCAACTGGAACCTGGGCACCGAAGAAGAAAACAATATCCAGCGCCGGTTGGTCAAGAAATACATGGAACTGAACCCACATGTCACGATTGAGATTGTGGATATGTCGGGCGAAGGTTCCTGGGACGACAAACTGACGGCGCTGGCGGCGAAGGGTCAATTGCCGGACGTCTTTATGGCCGATAAGACCCCGCTCTACGTCAAGAACGGCTGGCTGGCCGACCTGACCTCTTTCGTCGGCGGTGATCCCGACTGGCAGCAGGTGCCCAGCGTCCTGCGCAACGCCGTCACCTACGACGGCAAGGTGCTGGGCCTTCCGGCGGCACAGTTCGTGATGGGCTACTTCGTCAACACGGACCTCTTTGAGGCCAACAATCTGGACGCGCCCACTTACGGCGTCCCGGTGAACGATTTCTTCGCCACCGTCACCGCACTGACCGACGTCCGGAAAGGCCGCCTGGGGATGGACGAAATAGAGTTCATCCTGGGCTGGTACCCCAGCACCCAGGATCCGAAGTTGGGCTGGTTCAGTTTTGACGGGCGACACATGAACTACAACTCCGACGCCTTCAAGGCCGGCGTCGCGCGGGCCTGCGAGGTGAAACCGCACACCTGGCAGGGCCTGACCGACGAGCAGAAGCCCAACTTCAAGTCCCAGGGCCCGTGGGAACTGTTCCTGAACCAGGAGTCCGGCGTCCGCTGGGACGGCGGCTGGATGGTGCCCGCCTTTGCCCAGCAGGCGACGTTCAACTGGGACTTCCTGGGTGTCCCCGGCGGGAACCAGGCGCTCGTCGGCGACTTCATCGTCGTTGCCAAGACGACCGCCAATCTGGAGGAGGCCTTCCGGTTCGCCAAGTGGATGACCTACTCACGCGAAGGGTATCTGGCCGAGGCCGAGATCGCCAAAGCGGCCCAGCAGGTGCCGACCCGCATGCCGGTCTACGTGGACAAAGAGACCATAGACCTCTATCTCTCCTTTGTCGGCGATAAGCCGGGCCTGCGGGCGGCGTTTGAGAATCTGGATAAAAGTCTGCTGGAGTCGCTGGCGAAGATTGTGCCCGGCTATGTGGCTGCCCGCTGGGAGGGCAAGCCCGGGATTGACATCGGCACCGACCAGGACGTGAACATGTGGTATATGTTCAACTTCGCCTGCGCGGGCACGTACAAGTACGAGGACTACGCAGCCCGGCTGGAGGAGTTCGCCAATCGGTTGGTGGATGAGGCCCGGGCCGAACTGAAGCCGTAGGCCCCCTGGCCGAAGGGGGTCGCCGAAGGGATTTTGCGGCGGGCGGCGAAGCCGCCCGCCGCAATCCCCCACCGCTCTCCGAGAGCGAATCTGAAAAATCCGGAAGAGGGGGAAAGATGTTCGTAGTCAGCCACGAAGCAAAGCGGAGTGGCGTTCCGGTGGGTCAAAACGGCACTCCGCTTCGTTCCGTGCCTTACTACAAGCGGGCACTCCACTTCGTTCCGTGCCTCACTACAAGCGACCTTTCAGACCAACTCTGAGGACCCGTATGCCGTGAAAAGGAGTATTCTCCGGTTCTCTCTGCTTCTGCTGGTCATCGGCGGTCTGGCCGGTTCGCTGCCGGAAGCCGGCGCTCCTCCGGAGAATCCCCTCCCGTCCCTTCCCGCCGTTTTCTCACCCCCACCCGGGACGGGAGAGCCTGCTTTGGAGGTCCGCGCCGATGCGTTCGGCCTGCCCCTGGCCGATGGCCCCCTCGCCCAACAGTACGGGAAACCCTGCGTCCGGCTGGAGAAGGGCGACCGGGTCCGGTTCTCCGTCCCGATAGACACCGCAGGCGATTACCTCCTCTCTTTTGACGCCGCCGCGCCGGAGGAGGTCGTGTTCATCCAACCGGAGGGCCAACTATTTGTGGACGGTGCCCTTCCGGTGGAGGACGCCCGTCGCATTCTCTTCCCTCTCTACTACCGCAGCGCGACCGACCGATTCCCCCTGAACCGCTACGGCCACGAGATTCCTGCCCCGCCGGTACGCCTGGCGCGCTGGACCGAGGTCTTCCTGCGGGACGTGAATTTCAGCCGCAAGTATCCGCTGACCGTCCACCTGACGGGCGGCGAGCACCGGTTTGAGTTTGTCCTCACCCGCGAGACGCTTCTGCTGGGCAGTATCTACCTGCGGCCCTTTTCGCCGGAACCCTCATACGACCAGTACCTGGCCCGGACACCGGCCCCGGACACATCGGGGGTGCTGGTGGAGGTGGAGGCCGAATGGCCGTCCTTCAAAAATGACCCCTCCATTCGTCCCCTTTACAGCCGCAGCCTGGACGTGACCCCCTACGACACGTACCGCTTGATCCTCAACACGATCGGCGGAGATTCGTGGAAAGCGAGCGGGAGCGCGCTGTATTACGAGGTGGAGGTGCCCCAGGACGGCATGTATCTGCTGACCCTGCGCGTCCTGCAGGATACGCGCCCCAACTTCACTGTTTTCCGACGCATCACCGTCAACGGCGCAGTCCCCTTTGACGAATTCCACGCAGTGCCCTTCCCGTACTCCGCCGGGTGGCGGAACGTGACGCTGCCGTATCGCGTCTATCTTCACGCCGGGCGAAACGTCATCGGCTTGGAGGCCACCACCTCCCCCTACGACACCGCGATTGCGAATATCCGCCGGTCCATCCTGGACATCAACGACCTGGCGCTGGAAATCAAGCGGTTGACGGGCAACCAGGTGGACCGGTACCGGGAGTGGGAGATAGCCGAGTACATCCCGGATATTGAGGAGCGGCTGGCGGCCATCGCCGACAAAATCGCCGCAGATCAAGCCGCCTTGCGGGCCATCAACAGCGGGATGAACTCGCAGGAAATGATGAACTACCAGATTGCCCTGGAGAACATCCGGCTGTTGCAGGCGGACCCGAACAAAATCCCGGTGCGGATGAACCGCCTGTCGGAGGGGCCCCAGTCGGCGGCTCAGTTGCTGGGGAGCGTCCTTTCGGCCCTGCGGCAACAGCCTCTCACGCTGGATAAAATCTTTGTCCATTCGCCGGACATCACGCCGACCCCGCCCCGGATTCCCATCGGGAAAGCGTTGGGCGAGAACGTCCAGCGGTTCGTCCACTCCTTCCGGCCCAATCCCTACCTTTCCATCGGAGCGGCCCGGGATGAGATAGAGGTTTGGGTCAACCGCCCGCGCCAGTATGTGGACCTGATGCAGCAACTGGCGGACCAGACGTTCACCCCCCGGACGGGCATCCGGGTCAAGTTTTCACTGATGCCCAACGAGTCCAAACTGGCCCTGGCGATTGCGGCGGGGATCGCGCCCGACGTGGCGCTGGGCATCAGCACCAATATCCCCTTTGAACTGGCCCTGCGGGGCGCTCTCTACGACCTGCGCTCCTTTGAGGATTTTGATTCCTTCATCCGCATCTACTCGCCCGGCGCGCTCCTGGAATACATCGTTAACGACTCCGTCTACGCCGTTCCGGAAACGCAGGACTTCTGGGTGACTTTCTACCGGCGGGACATTCTGGAGCGGCTGGGGCTGCCGGTCCCCCAAACCTGGGACGAGGTCATTGCGATTCTGCCAGACCTTCAGCGCTACGGGATGAACTACTACACCCCCCTCTCCACCGGCAGCGGGCTGAAGGGGTATCTGGTTACCGCGCCGTACATCTGGAATTTCGGTGGCGACCTCTACACGCCGGACGGCCTCCACACGGGCCTGGGCAGTGAGGAGGCGATCCGGGGCCTCCGGTTTATGGCCGAACAGTTCACCGTCTACGGAATGCCGCTCACCGCTGTCAGTTTCTACGATAGTTTCCGCAACGGCGACCTGCCGGTGGGTATCTCCAACGCAGAGACGTATATCAAGTTGCGGATCGCTGCCCCGGAGATAGAGGGTCTGTGGGGGATTGCGCTCTATCCGGCCACCGTCCTGCCCGACGGTCGGCAGTACCGCTACGCCACCGGCTCGGCCCAGACCTGCATTATCCTGGCCGACACCGAGAAGCCACAGGAATCGTGGGAGTTCCTGAAGTGGTGGATGTCCACCGAAACCCAGGCCGCATTCGGCCGTCAACTGATTATGAACTACGGGCCGGAATACCTGTGGTACACCGCCAATACGGAGGCCTTTCGCACCTTGCCCATCCCGGAGGAGCACAAGGAGGTCATCCTGGAGCAGTGGGAATGGATGCGGCAGCCGGTCCGCCTGCCGGGCACATATATGCAGGAGCGGGAGTTGAGCAACGCCTGGAACCGCATCGTCTTTGACGGCGTGAACCCGCGCGTGGCGATTGACGCCGCCATCCTGACCATCAACCGGGAGATGGCGCGCAAGATGGAGGAACTGGGCTATACTCGCAACGGCGTACCCGTTCGCGAAATGAAAGTTCCCACGATAGAGACGGTCCTTCAGTGGATGGAGGAAGGGGAGGAGAGATGAGCCGGCCGAGCCGATTCCGCAATGGGTTGATTCGGGAAGGCGCGGCGTATGCCTTTGTCTCGCCGTACGCCGTCCTGTTCGTTACCTTCATCGTCATCCCGGTCGCGGTGGCGGCTATGCTTTCGTTCACTTACTTTGATACCATCCAGTTTCCCCGATTCATCGGCCTGCGCAACTACATCACCCTGCTGACGCAGGACGACATCTTTATGAAGTACGTCCTGCCCAACACCATTGAGTTCGCCGTCATCGTGGGGCCGGGGGGCTACGCGCTGGCTTTTCTGCTGGCCTGGATGCTGGCCCAACTGCCCCGCCTGCCCCGGACCGTGCTCGCCCTGATTCTGTACTCGCCCTCTATGACTTCTGCGGTGACGATGGCCGTTGTCTGGCAGACGCTCTTCAGCGGCGACCAGAACGGCTATCTGAACAGTTTTCTGCTCAATCTGGGCATCATTCAGGAGCCGGTGCAGTGGTTGCAGTCGCCCCAGTTCCTGATGCCCATTATGATCGTGGTCACCCTGTGGAGCAGTATGGGCGTGGGTTTCCTGGCCATGCTGGCCGGTATCTTGGACATCAATCCCGAACTCTACGAAGCGGCGGCGATAGACGGGATGAGCAGCCGCTGGCAGGAAATCTTCTACATCACCATCCCATCTATGAAGCCGCAGATGCTCTTCGGCGCCGTGATGTCTATCGTGGGCACCTTTCAGGCGGGCTCCATCGGCGTCGCCCTTTCGGGGTCTAACCCTACCCCCCGCTATGCCGGCCAACTCATCGTCAACCATATTGAGGATTACGGCTTCCTGCGCTACGAGATGGGCTACGCCGCCGCCGTCTCTGTCGTCCTGCTGCTGATGGTGCTCCTCTTTACCCGCCTGGCGAACCGCCTCTTCCGCACCGAGGAGAGATAGAGCGATGGAACTCTCGGAAAACCGCGCCAACGAGAGCGTCCGTATGCTGCGCAGCGAAGCGGAGTGGCGCTCCGGTCGGATCAGACGGCGCCCCGCTGTGTTCCGCGCCCCGCCGCAGACGGGCGTCCCGATCACTCCGAGGAAACGCGGATGGTTCCGCCGTTTCTACGGCCTGCGCAGCGGCGGTATCAACCCCGCCGGTTTCCACCCCAGCCAGATTCCCTTCTACCTCATCCTGACACCGGTGGTGGCCTTCATGCTCCTGCCCATCATCTTCATCTTCTCCACTGCCTTCAAGCCCGCCGAGGAACTCTTCGTCTACCCACCGCGTTTCTTCGTGGTGAACCCGACCCTGAAGAACTTCCGCGACCTCTTTGTGCTGATGTCCGCCTCGGACGTGCCCGTCAGTCGGTACCTGTTTAACAGCATCGCTGTCACGGCCATCTCCGTAGCCGTCTCTATCTTCATCTCCAGCCTGGCCGCCTATGCGCTCTCCAAAAAGCGCTTTCGGCTCAAGCAGACCCTCTTCACCATCAACACGGTGGCGCTGATGTTCGTCCCCATCGCCGTCACTATCCCTCGCTTCCTGATCATCGCCCGACTGGGCCTGATAGACTCTTTCTGGGTCCACATTCTCCCCGCGCTGGCCATGCCGGTGGGCCTCTTCCTGCTCAAGCAGTTCATAGACACCGTCCCGAACGAGGTCATAGAAGCGGCTCAGATGGACGGCGCCTCGGACCTGCAGATTTACTGGCGCATCGTCCTGCCGATGATCCGGCCCGCGATCGCCACCATCGCCATTCTGACCTTCCAGGCCACCTGGAACAACGCAGATACTTCGGCGATGTACATCAACGTTGAGAGTCTGAAAACCTTCGCGTTCTACCTGAGCACCCTGACCGCCACGACCTCGGGCGCCAACGTTGTCGCCGGGCAGGGACTGGCCGCCGCCGCCGCACTGATCATGTTCCTGCCCAATCTGCTCATCTTCCTGATCCTGCAGAGTCAGGTGATGAGCACGATGTCCCACTCGGGGTTGAAGGGATGAGACGGATGACGGATATGAAAACGGCAGGGAACCCGAAGAACCGGTGGTTTCTCCGTTGGGTCCTCTGGGGCATTCTGCTCTGCCTGGCCCTGCGGGCCCCCGCCCAGGCGCTGGCGCCCTACACCACCTGGGCTCTGGGTCCGGGCGGACGGCTCTATCTGACGCAGGACGCCTACATGCCCCTGACCGAAATAGAACTTCCCCTCTCCGGCGCGGAGGACCTCTTTATCACACCCGACGGCGACTTCTACGTCGCCGACACGGGCAACGGTCGCGTCCTGCGTCTGAATCAGGACCTGGAAATCACCGCCGTCTACGGAGAGGGCCTGCTGGCAGGCCCCACCGGCGTCTTTGTGGACGGCGCCGGCACCCTCTATATCGCCGACGCCAAAAGCAATACCGTCGTCATCCTGGACCGGGACGGGAACCTTCTGGGCCAGTTCGGCCGACCGAATAACCCGCTGTTCGGCCGCAAAAACCTGTTCCTGCCGCGCAAAATCGCCGTGGATGCCCGCCGAAACCTGTACGTGGTCAGCGAAGGCTCCACCAACGGCCTGGTGATGCTCACCACCGACGGCCGCTTTGTCGGCTACTTCGGCGCCAATCCGGCCGCTATGTCCCTCAAGATGATCCTGCAGCGCCTCTTCCTGACACAGGAACAACTGGCGCAGTTCATCAAAAGTGAAGCCGCCTCCCCCTCCAACGTGGCGATAGATGCCGAAGGAATGATTTTTACCGTCACTGCCGGCACTCATCCCCGCCAGAGTATCCGCCGTTTCACCGTCGCCGGGCGCAACATCTTCCCCGAAATCTACGGCTCCACCACCTTCCGCGACATTCACGTGAGCCCCTACGGACTGGTCACAGCGGTGGACGGGGAGGGCCGCATCTACGAGTATGACCTGAAGGGGATGCTCCTCTTCGTCTTCGGCGCCAAAGACCAGGGCGACCAGCGGTTGGGAACGCTCCGCGACCCCAGCGCGGTGGCCCGGTATGAGGATCGGATTTACGTCCTGGACCGGGAGAAAAACGCCGTCGTGGTCTACCAGGCGACCAACTTCGCCCGCCTGGTTCATAGCGGCGTGCGTCTGTACGTGGAAGGCTTCTACACCCAGGCCCGGCCCTACTTTGAAGAGGTCCTGCGCTACAACGGCTCGTTCATTATGGCCTACCAGGCGGTCGCCGATGCCTACTTTAAAGAAGGCGACTATGCCCGCGCCCTGACCTACTACCGCTACGCCGAAGACCGCCAGGGCTACTCCCAGGCCTTCTGGGAACTGCGCAACATGATCCTCCAGCGGTATCTGGGAGACGGCCTCCTGGTCCTGGTGGCCTTCTCTATCGTCCAGAGTACCATCCGACGCCTGGACCGGCGGTATGAGTGGTTCGGCCCGCTACGGCGCGGGCTGGCCCGGCTGCGGATGCAGAAATGGGTGGACGATTTCCTGTTTCTGTTTCGCTTCATCCGACAGCCCGCCGACAGTTTCTACTACATCAAGATCAAAGAGCGCGGCAGTCTGACGTTCGCCCTTCTGCTCTACCTCTGGGTGGTGGCCATCCGGGTGCTGACCCCCTACGTGACCGGATTCATTTTCAATCCCTATGCCAATCCCGGCGAGATTCGCGCCGTGAACGAACTGGTCTACGCCGTTCTGGTCCTGGTGCTCTGGAACACGGCGAACTACCTGGTCTCCACCATCAGCGACGGCGAGGGCCGCGTCCGGGACGTGGTCATCGGCACCGCCTATGCCCTTTTCCCCTACGCCCTTTTCGCCCTGCCGATCGCGCTGCTCTCTAATCTGCTGAGCACCAACGAGGTCTTCCTGTACACCTTTTCCACCAACCTGATGTGGGCCTGGACCGGCCTGATGCTTTTCATTATGGTCAAGGAAATCCACAACTACTCCTTCGGCGAGACGGTTCGCAATATCCTGACCACCTTGTTCACAATGGCCATCATGTTGCTGACGGGCTATATCCTGTATGTGCTGTTCTTCCAGTTGTCGGACTTCGTGATGACCGTTCTGCGGGAAGTCCGCCTGCGAGGGTGACTGCTTATCCCGAGAGGCGGGGATGCCCATCTCCGCCCGCCGCTCAAGCGGCGGGCTCAGGTACCAAAGCCCTGATGGGCTGTCCGAAAGCCCCCGAAGGGGCTTCGCATCTGAGCCAGGGGCTTTTCGCCCAATGGTGGGAACATTTGCCCCCACCCCCCTTTCTCCCCCCTCCCCCATCGCTGCGCTTGGGGGAGGGGGGAAGGG
>CALDFY010000271.1 GCA_937942115.1 uncultured Anaerolineae bacterium
ACATTCACACCACGAACGGCTGCGGCTGCTCCTCCACCCCTTCGGGTTTCGCCTCCGGAGAAAGGACGTCCCCCTTATAAATCCAGACCTTGACACCAATGCGGCCGTAGGTGGTATAGGCCTCGGCGCGGGCGAAGTCAATATCGGCGCGCAGGGTCTGGCGGGGCACCCGGCCCTCCCGCATCGCGACCGGGCGGGCCATCTCGGCGCCGCCGATGCGCCCCTTGCAGACAATCCAGACCCCCTGGGCTCCGGCCCGCATGGCCTGCTGGATAGCCCGCT
Organism: uncultured Anaerolineae bacterium; assembly: GCA_937942115.1. Taxonomy (GTDB): domain Bacteria; phylum Chloroflexota; class Anaerolineae; order B4-G1; family DUEL01; genus SpSt-77. The sequence continues at coordinate 283 of CALDFY010000271.1, forward strand.
TCATCGCCCGGCCGTGGGAAATCCGGCGCTCCAACTGGGCTACGATGTTCTGGGCGACCAGCCGGGCATCCAGTTCCGGCCGCTCCACTTCCCGCACGTCCACGTGCACCCGCTTGCCGGTGATCTCCTCCAGGTCCTGCCGGAGCACCTTCACCGCGCCCCCCTTCCGCCCGATCACAATGCCCGGACGCGCCGTCCAGATGGTCACCTGCACCTGGTTCGGGAAGCGCTCAATCTCTATCCGGGAGACGCCAGCGGGGGCGAGTTCCCGCTCTATGTACTCCCGAATGCGCAGGTCTTCCTGCAACAGGTCCCGGTAGGACTTGCCATCGGCATACCAGCGGGCCTTCCAATCCCGCAAAATCTTCAACCGAAAGCCGTAAGGATGTACCTTTCGTCCCAAAATGTCCCTCCGTGGTGAGAATCACACAGAATCAGGGAATCGGAGAATCACAGAATCAGAGAATCTTTGATTCTTCTGATTCTTTATTCTTCCTCAAACTCGTCCAGGACGACGGTGATGTGGGACGAGCGGCGGCGGATCGGGCGATATCGTCCCCGGGCGGCGAAGCGCGGCCGCAACCCCTTGCCCGGCGCTACCCCCGGCCCCTCGTCGGCCACGATGTGGGCAATGTACAGATTGTCCCGGGAGAGACCAATGTTCTCCTCCGCGTTGGCGACGGCCGAGCGGATCAGTTTCTCCACCGGGCGCGCGGCGGCATGGGGCATCAGGCGTAATACCTCCAGCGCCCCCAACACATCCATACCTCGCACCTGGTCAATCACCCGGCGCACCTTTCGCGCCGACATCGGTATGTGCTTCGCCTGTGCGCGGACCTCCATGATTCGTACTCCGTATTCCATGTTCCGTGTGTCGGGCTACTTCTTCTTCCGAACTTCGCCCTTCTTTTCTTTGGTGACGTGTCCCCGATAGGTCCGGGTCGGAGCGAACTCCCCCAGTTTGTGACCGACCATGTTCTCGGTAATGTAGATGGGCACATGCCGTCGCCCGTCGTGGACGGCGATGGTGTGGCCCACCATTTGGGGGAAGATAGTGGAAGCCCGGGACCAGGTACGGATCACCCGTTTCTCCCCCGCCCGATTCAGTTCCTCAATTTTCCGCAGCAACTTCGGGTCTACATACGGGCCTTTTTTCAGCGAGCGTCCCATATTTCTCTACTCCGTACTGCGTATTCCGGTTTACTGGCGGCGCGTGCCCCGGCGACGGACGATGTACTTATCCGTCGTCTTATTGCGACGGGTCTTCTTGCCCAGGGCCGGCTTGCCCCACGGCGTCTTCGGGCCGGGCATGCCGATGGGCGAACGGCCCTCGCCACCCCCATGCGGGTGGTCGCGCGGGCTCATCGCCGACCCGCGCACGTGCGGACGCCGTCCCAGCCAGCGTTTGCGGCCTGCTTTGCCCAACTTGATGTTGGCGTGCTCCTCGTTCCCCACCTGCCCGACCGTCGCCATACACTCTTTGCGGATCAGGCGCATCTCACCGCTGGGCAGCCGGACCGTCACGTAGTCCCCTTCCTTCGCCAGCACCTGGGCGGCGCAGCCCGCCGACCGGACCAACTGTCCGCCCCGTCCAGGATACAACTCAATGTTGTGGACCGTCGTCCCCAGCGGGATGCGCTCCAGCGGCAGCGCGTTTCCCACCCGGACCTCGGCGTTCGGGCCGCTCATCACCGTGTCGCCGACCTTCAGGCCCAGTGGAGCCAGGATGTACCGCTTCTCGCCGTCCGCGTAGACCAGCAGGGCGATGCGCGCCGAGCGGTTGGGATCGTACTCTATAGAGGCCACGCGAGCCGGGATGCCGTGTTTATCCCGCTTGAAGTCAATCAGACGGTACAGCCGCTTGTGGCCGCCGCCCCGGTGGCGAACCGTGATCCGTCCCTGGACGTTCCGCCCGCCCTTTTTGCGCAGGGGGACGACCAGGCTTCGCTCCGGCTCGGTCTTCGTGATTTCCTCAAACATTGAGCCGGTCATCCCCCGGCGTCCGGGCGATGTCGGCTTATAGACCTTGATCCCCACCTTAACCCTCCAGCATTTCCAGTTCCAGGATTTGCTCTCCCTCGGCAAGGGTGACCACCGCCTTCTTCCAGGCCGGAATCCGCACCACCCGACGGCGTCCCCACCGCCGGACGGCCTTGGCCGGCATATTGGCGATGTTCACCGCCTCCACGTGGACCCGATAAATCGTCTCCACCGCTTCTTTGACCAGGGCCTTGTTTGCCCGCCGGTCCACCTCAAAGGTGTACTGCCGTCGGCGGAGCGAAGCGGCCCGCTTGGTCTTTTCCGTCATAACCGGACGTTTGATGACCTCGTACAGATGCATGGCCCTACCCCAGAATGGACTCTATCACCTGCAGGGCGCCCAGCGGCATGACCACTTTCTCGTACTGCAACAGGTCGCGGATGTTCAGATAGCCGGCGTGGAGCGCCTTGACCTTCGGCAGGTTGCGCACCGACTTCTCCACCGTCTCATTGCGGCCGGGCAGGAGAATCAGGGCATCTTCCCCGACGTTGAGCCGGTAGAGGACTTCGCGCATTTCCCGGGTCTTCGGCTCGGGCAACTCCAGTCGGTCCACCACCACAATCTGCTGCTGACCGGCCTTGACGCTCAAGGCGCTGCGCAGGGCGGCCCGGCGCATTTTCTTCGGCATCCGCTGCTCATAACTGCGCGGTTTGGGCCCGTGGGCAATGCCGCCGCCAACGAAAATGGGCGCGTTCCGGCTGCCGTGACGGGCCCGACCCGTCCCCTTCTGGCGGTACCATTTGGCCGTGGTTCGGTTCACCTCGCCGCGCGTCTTGGTCTTGTGGGTGCCCCGGCGGGCGTTCGCCAGTTGCCGAACCAGCGCCTGGTGCATCAACGGCACGTTGACCGGTGCCTCAAAGATGTCGGGCCGCAACTCTATCTCATCCACCTGCTGCCCGTTCATGTTCCAGACGGGAACCTTCATCGTGACCCCCTACTCCATACTCCGTACTGCGTACTCCGTTACCCCTTGCGCAGTTCCTTCGTCTTTCGGGCCTGCTTGATCATCACCAGGCTGCCCCGGTGGCCCGGGACGGCGCCACGCACCGCCAGCAGGTTCCGCTCCGGGTCCACCATGACCACTTCCAGGTTCTGCACCGTCACCCGCACGCCGCCCATCCGGCCGGGCATCCGCAATCCCTTCAGCACCCGGCCCGGCGTCGTGGTGGCGCCGATGGAGCCGTGGCGGCGCTCCCGGTCCGATTGACCGTGCGTCTTGGGCTGGCGGTTAAAGCCGTGGCGCTTGATGCCACCGGCAAACCCGCGCCCTTTGGACGTGCCCACCACATCCACCCGGTCGCCCACCTGGAAGACGTCCACGGTGATTTTCTCGCCCTCGGCGGGGGCCTCTTCCGGCTTGACGCGGAACTCCCGCAGACGGCGCAGAGGCCCGGGTATCCCCTTCAGCACCCGTCGGCGCGGGTGGACGGAGTCGGTCTTTAAGAGGCCCAGGTGGCCCAGTTGCCCGCGCGTCAGGCGGGAAGGTTTGACCGGCTCAAAGCCCAACTGCACCGCGCTGTAGCCGTCCCGCTCCGGCGTCTTGACCTGAGTGACCCAGCAGGGTCCGGCCTCAATCACCGTGACCGGGATCGCCTCACCCTCGGCGGTAAACAGAGTTGTCATTCCCACTTTTTTGCCCAGAATTCCCTTCACGACGCTCACTCCTCCATGGGACTGTCAGCCCTGGGACAGACTGCATCATCCCGGTGGTCAGATACAAGGATGCAAGGATGCAAGGATACAGGGATACAGGGATACAAGGGGGCAGGAGTGCAGGGGTACAAGAATGCACGGGTGCGGGGACGGAAGGGCACATGGCCAGCCCCCCTTGCCCCTCCTGGCATCCTTGTCTCTTTGCCTCCTTGTCTACTTGTATCCTTGCCTACCTACAACTTGATCTCTATATCCACCCCGGCGGGCAGGTTGAGCCGCATCAGCGCATCTATGGTCTTGTTATCCGGCTCCAGGACGTCTATCACCCGCTTGTGGGTCCGGATTTCAAAGTGCTCGTGGGAATCCTTGTCAATGAAAGTGGACCGGCGCACAGTGAAGCGCTCTATCTGGGTCGGCAACGGGATGGGGCCGACCACCGTCGCTCCCGTGCGCTCGGCCGCCTCCACGATGCGCCGGGCGGACTCATCCAGCACGCGATGGTCGTACGCCTTCAGGCGGATCCGAATCCTCTGCTTAGCCATATCGGTAGATGGGGAATTGGGAAACGGGTGTCTGGGAGTTAGTCCAGAATCTTGGTGATAACACCCGCGCCGACAGTCAGACCACCCTCGCGGATGGCGAAGCGGGAGCCCTGCTCCACTGCGACCGGCTCAATCAGTTCCACCATCAGGTTGACGTCGTCGCCGGGCATGACCATTTCCACGCCCTCAGGCAGGATGATGGTCCCCGTGACGTCGGTGGTGCGGATGTAGAACTGCGGCCGGTAGCCGGAGAAGAAGGCCTTGTGCCGCCCACCCTCCTCCTTGCGGAGGACGTAGACCTGGGCCTCAAACTTCCGGTGCGGCGTGATGGAGCCGGGCGCCGCGACGACCATCCCCCGGGAGACCTCGTCCTTGCCGACACCGCGCAGGAGGAGACCGGCGTTGTCGCCCGCCACCACCTTGTCCAGTTTCTTGCGGAACATCTCCATATCGGTGACGACGGTCTTGATGGGCCGGTCGCGCAGGCCGACGATCTCCACCTCGCTCATCGGGACCAGCGTGCCCCGCTCCACCCGGCCGGTGACGACCGTGCCGCGCCCCTTGATGCTGAAGACGTCCTCAATGGGCATCAGGAACGGCTTATCCTCCTCGCGCACCGGGGTGGGGATGTACTCATCCACCACGCGCATCAGTTCCCAGATGCACTGGTATTCCGGCGCGTTCGGGTCGGTGCTGGGGGACTGGAGGGCCTTCAGGGCGGAGCCGCGCACGATGGGCGTCTCGTCGCCCGGGAAGCCGTAGGAGTTCAGCAGTTCCCGCAGTTCCAGTTCCACCAGTTCCAGCAGTTCCTCGTCCTCCATCAGGTCCACCTTGTTCAGGAAGACCACGATGGCCGGGACGTTCACCTGGCGGGCCAGCAGCACGTGCTCGCGGGTCTGGGGCATCGGGCCGTCGGCCGCGGAGACAACCAGGATGGCCCCGTCCATCTGGGCCGCGCCGGTGATCATGTTCTTGATGTAGTCCCG
>CALDFY010000272.1 GCA_937942115.1 uncultured Anaerolineae bacterium
GGCTTCGCCGCCGCCCCCAACCCCCGACCCTCTTATGACCCCGCCGTCGGGGCCGGGCAGAGCGCCGGGCGGGGCACCCGCATCCACTGCGTCAGCCCCAGGCAGGCCAGCGCAATCAGAATCCCTGCCAGGAAGGTGTACTGCGGCCCCACCGTCTCCCAGATCACTCCCCCCACCACCGGAATCACCACCGCCGCCATGTGGTTGAAGGTCTGCCCCAGCGCGACGTTCGGCGTAATCTCCCCCCGATCCAGCGCAATCTTCTGGAAGTAGCACTCCAGCGCGAAGGAGAAGCCGAAGAGGACGTTATCCGCCACGAAGAGGGCCAGCAGAATCAGCAGCGCCGGGGTGGCGGAGAGGGCCGGGAAGAGGAGCCACGACCCGATGCGGAACGCCGGAATAGGGAGGACGGTCGCGGCCAGAGCGGGTATCTGGGGAACCCACAGGTAGCCCATAAAAATCAGTGCCAGCAGGGCGAAGTTGACGGAGAGCACCGACCGTTCGCCGAAGCGGGCCACCACCTGTCCGAAAAACTGGTTGAGGTAGGTGCCCATCAGGCTGTTGAGCAGGTAGAGGACGGTGATGACCTGGGCGGGGACCCGGTACTCCCGAATGAGCAGGTAGACGGCGAAGGTGGTGAAGATGTGGCGGCGGCTGCCGAAGAGGACGTTCAGGGTGTAGTAGAGCCAGTAGCGGCGGCGCAGGGGGGGCCGACGGCGCTCCCGTCGGGCGGGGGCCGGGGCGGTACGGAAGAACAGGAGAAACAGCGCGCACGCCACCACCGCGATCCCGGCGGCCTGGAAGAGGCTCCGGTACCCCCAGCGGCCCAGCGTCCCCACGATAAGCAGGGTGCCCATAACCGACGCCGCCGCGCTCAGGCTGTTCAGCCGTCCCAGGACGCGCGGCGCCTCCTCCTGGCCCACCGTCATCAAGACCAGAGAAGAGTTGGCGGGCATGAAGAAGTGGAAGCCGGTGCTCATCAGAAGCGACGCGGCCACCAGCGCGGGGAACCCGTGTACCCCCGCCGTCAGCCAGATGCCTACCCCCATCAGGAGCAGGGAGAGGTGGGCCAGGTGGAACTCCGTCAGCAGGAGGGCCAGGAATCCGGCCAGGAATCCCAGCAGGCCCGGGACCTCCCGGATGGCGTGGGTCAGGCCCATCTGGGCGGCATTGACCCCCAGTTCCTCCACGGCGAAGTTGTTGAAGGTGGATTCCCAGATGCGGAACCCCAGCGTCCAGACGAAGTAGCCAATGGCGACGGTGACGAGGACGGAGCGGAAACGGTGCACGCTGGCGGTCATCGTGATTTGATGTACCGGCCCGTCATCGCATCGTAGACGTCGTAGTGGGCTTCCGAAGTGTAGGCGAGCCAGAGGGCCGGATAGTCGGCCAGTTCCGCGTCCACACCGGCCAAATCCGCGTTGGTCCTCAGTTCCAGGTCTACGGGCGGCTTTCGGAACGGAATCTCGGTGGAATCCACCCAGCCCTCCAGGGGAAACGACGGGAGGCCGCTGAAGGCCATGACGTGGTCTTTCAGCAGCGTGGCGCCCGAGCCAGCCCGTACGCAGAAGACCAGGGCCACCTCCGATGCCTCCGGGGGAGCCTTAAAGATGACCACCCAGTGCTCCAGCCGACCGTCGCTGCTGAAGCCTTTGTCGTCTTCCACTATGAAGGGGGAGCACTCCTCCCCGGCGTACCGGGAGTAGCGGGCCACGAAGACCAGCGTCGCTTTTGCCTTCCAGTCGGTGTTCAGGGCCGCGTAGGCCTGCTGGACGGCTTCTCGGGCGCTGAGCCACCCGCTGGGGGAGGGAGCGCCTGTTTTCGCTTCGGAGGGCGGGGCGAGCGTTGGAGGGGGTGGCCCAGCCGGTCGGGAGGGGGAGCAGGCGGCCACCGTCAGGGCCAGTGTCAGTGCCAGCAGGAAGTGTTGGGTGCGCATGAGATTTCTCCTTATCCAGTGATAGGGTTGATTACCACTCCACCAGTAGCGCGGCCAGCAGGGCCGCCCGTTCCGCCAGGCTGGGGATGAAGACATACTCGTCCACGCTGTGGGCGCCGTCGCCCAGCGCGCCCAGGCCGTCCAGCGTGGGGATGCCCATCGCGGCGGTGAAGTTGGCGTCCGAGGCGCCGCCGGTACCGTCGGCGGTGAGGGCAAGGCCCAGACCGGCGGCGATCTCCTGCGCCCGCCGGAAGGGCTCCAGGGTGACGGGGGAGGCCTCCATCGGCGGGCGGCTCATCCTGCCTTCCACCACCAGCCGCGCGCCGGGCAGGACCGGCGTCAGCGCCTCAATCGCCGCCGAAATCCGCTCCCACTCCGCCGTTGTCTTCACCCGCACGTCCACCCAAACCCGGGCCCGGTCGGGGACGATGTTGGTGCGGGTGCCCCCCTCTATCCGGCCCACGTTGACGGTGGTGCCGGCCCCGTAGTCGGTCATCCGCTGCAGCCGCAGGACCTGATGGGCCAGTTCCTCTACGGCGTTGATCCCCCTCTCGTGGTCGGCGCCGGCGTGGGTGGCCCGCCCCAGCGCGGTGACGACGTACCGGCCCGTCCCCTTCCGCCACACCTTCAGCGCGCCGTCCGGCCGGGCCGGCTCCATGCAGAAGACGACCCGCGCCCGGGCGGCCTCCGCCTCTATGAGCGGGCGGGAGGAGGGACTCCCCACCTCCTCATCGGAGTTGAAGAGGACGGTCACCGGATAGCGGGGGGAGAGGCCCATGGCCCGCAGGCCCTCCAGCGCGGTCAGGATGATGGCGGCGCTGGCTTTATCGTCGTAGACGCCGGGGCCGAAGGCCCGCTCCCCCTCCACCCGCCAGGGCCGCTCCGCCAGTGTCCCGATGGGCCAGACGGTATCCAGGTGGCAGAGGAGGAGGAACCCGCCCTCGCCGTCGCCCCAGCGGGCCAGCAGGTGGTCGCCCCAGCGCTGCTGGGGGACGACTCTCACCTCGGCGCCGGCCGCGCGGGCCCGTTCGGCCACGGAACGGACCACCCGGTCCACGGCGGTCTTGTCGGTACTGGGGGACTCCATTTCTACCAGTCCGCGCAGAAGGCTCAGCGCGGCGTCCGCCCGATGGGCGAAGAAGTCCAGGAGATCGGACATCGTTCCTCCAGAAAGGTCGCAGGGCGCAGG
>CALDFY010000273.1 GCA_937942115.1 uncultured Anaerolineae bacterium
GCGAGCGGGAGAGGGAAGGGGGCAGGGGGTGGGGTGAGGGAGAATCGCGGTGGACTGCCCAAATAATTTTTCCCGTTGCAATCGCGGCGGGCGAAGCGAAGCAATTTAGCGGCGGGCGAAAAATTCGGAGGGAGGGCGTAGAGGGTGGGGGGAAGAGCGCAGTCCCCGACGGGTGGCCCGCGCCCATCCCAGCGGGAATTCTTCTACCGTGACCAGTACCCATCCGGAGGTGTCGGGACCGGGGATGGTCTCCCCCCGCAGAAAGGCCGCAAGGGCGGGGTCGTGGAGTTCCAGTCGGCAAACCTCCCGCGCCGCTTCGGGCCGGATGCCGGTCGCCAGGGCGCGGGAGGGCACGAAGGCCGTCCCCTCCACCTGTCCCAGCATCCATCCCGGGCGAAACACCCTCAGGCCTTCCCACATTTCGGGTGGGAGGACGGCGCGGTAGAGATGACGACCTACCACCAGCAAGCCCTCATCGGAGGGCGGGGCCTGGAAGGTCTGCCGGACGAATTCGTCGTAGAGGGCGCGCGTTCGGCCGGGAAGACGGGTGCGAGGGCGAGGGCGGTAAGGACGTTCGTCCCCGGCCCGGCGGAGAAGGGCGTAGAAGTGTCCCCGCCCAGGGCCCCGGTGGGGCCAGAGCCGGACGGCGCGCCGTAGCCGGACGTCTGTCTCGCCGACCCATTCGGGATGTCCGCTGTCCCCGACGGCGTCCGGCACATCCATCAGGTCAAAGTCGGGGTGAGCGCGCAGGAAGCGGCCGATGACGCCTTCGTTCTCTTCGGGGGCGAAGGTACAGGTGGCGTAGAGCAGGTCGCCGCCGGGGCGGACCAGGCGGGCGGCGGCCTCCAGGATGGCCGATTGCCGCCGGGCGCATCCCCGGACGGCCTCCTCACTCCAGTCCCGCGCGGCCGCCTCTTCTCTGCCAAACATCCCCTCGCCGGAGCACGGGGCATCTACCAGGACCCGGTCAAAGAGTCCTTCCCAGCGCGCGGCCAGACGGTCGGGCGTCTCGTTCAGCACCATCGCGTGGGTGACGCCGCATCGGTCCAGGTTCTCCGCCAGGACGCGCACCCGGCGGGGGTGGATTTCGTTGGCGACCAGTACCCCCTGATTCTGCATCCGCGCGGCCAAGTGGGTCGTCTTCCCGCCAGGCGCAGCGCAAAGGTCCAGGACCCACTCGCCGGGCTGGGGGGCGAGGAGCGGGGCGGCCAGCATGGCGGCGGGGTCCTGGAGGTAATAGAGGCCCGCTTCGTGGTACGGGTGGATGCCGGGCCGGGCCGTCGCTTCGGGAACGATGAAGCCTTCCGGGCACCAGGGGACGGGTTGCAGGGGGAACGGGGAGCGGGCCGGAAACGCCTCGGGCGAAATCTTGAGCGAATTCACCCGCAAGCCGGTAGGGTGGGGGGCCTGGAGGGCTTCCAGGAAAGCCGGAAACTCCGGCCCCAGCCAGGCGGCCATTCGCTGGAGGAAGAGGGGAGGAAGGGACATGTCCGTCTCTTCTTATCCGCCCGGGAATGACACCGAGCACAGGGATGCCAACATCCCGTTCATTATACCACAGCCTTCCATTTTGCGGCGGTCTCTGTCCTGGTTGCGGTTTCCGCCCGCGTGTGGTAGAATATATTTCCGTCAGATGGACCAGAATCTGGGAGGACCCCATGCCTGTCTCAAACGAAGAGTTGCGGGAGAGACTGCTGCAAGAACGCGCGTACCTTCTGGAACAGTTGACCCGAACGGGCGAAAACGAGTATCGCGGAGCCGGCTACGGAAATCATATCGCCGATGATGCCACAGAGACGTTTGAGCAGGCCAAAGAGGTCTCCCTCCAGCGAAACGAGACCTCTTTGCTCTGGCTGGTAGACCACGCCCTGGAGAAGTTTGACCTGGGCACATACGGCATCTGTGAGGCGTGTGGCGCCCCCATTGATCGGGCTCGCTTGAAAGCCCTCCCCTACGCTCTCTACTGCCTGGATTGTCAGGCCCAGATGGAGCAGCGCCGGTAGGGACAACTTTCGGGGACGGCCCACGGGGGTGCTCCGTTGTCCGCTCTCAAAAACCCGATTTTACCCGCTGTTGCCGCAACGGCTCTCGCCCTGGACCAGCTCAGCAAGTCCTGGGTGATCGCCCATATGAGTTTGGGGGAGTCCAGGGAAGTCGCTTCATGGCTGGCTCCTTTTTTCTCCCTGACGTATGTCACCAATACCGGTATCGTTTTCGGCCTTTTCCAGGGCATGGGCGATGTCCTCCTGATTGTGGCTTTCATCGCTATCGGTGCGATTTTCCTTTATTATCGCCATCTCCCGTCCGGCCCGATACTCCTGCATATTGCCCTGGGCCTGCAAGTGGGCGGTGCCCTGGGCAATGTGGTAGACCGGCTGGCGCGGGGCGCCGTCGTGGATTTCATAGACCTGAACTTCTGGCCTCTTCACCACTGGCCCATTTTTAACCTGGCCGATGCCAGCATCGTGACCGGCGTCGTCTTACTGTTGCTGGTGATGCTGACCGAGAGGGAGCACCAGCCAGCGCCCGCGTCGGATAAAGGCGGGATGGTAGAGGGCCACGAAGCCGCAGAATGAGCCTTTCGGAAGCGCCGTTGTCAGAGGAGACCTCCTTTGTTCTGCCTCCGGAAGAGGCGGGAGAACGGCTGGACCGGGCCCTGGTGGCCCGGTTTCCCCAACTCAGCCGGGCCCAACTCCAGCGGCTCATCCGCTCCGGCGCCGTCACCGTCAACGGCGCAGCGGTCCGACCGGCCTACCGGCTCGCCCCCGGTGACCGGATCACGGTGACTTTTCCGGAAGAGCCGGCGGTCCGTCCCGAATCTTTCCCGCTGGACATCGTCTACGAGGACGAATACCTGCTGGTGGTGAACAAGCCGGCGGGAATGGTTGTCCATCCGGCGGCGCGGGTCGTCAGCGGTACCCTGGTCAACGCCCTGCTGGCTCACTGCCCCCAGGTGGCGGACGTGGGCGGTCCGGATCGGGCAGGCATTGTCCATCGGTTGGACCGGGAGACGTCGGGGCTTATCGTTGTCGCGAAGAATCCGGAGACCTATGCGGCTCTCCAGCGGCAATTCAAGCGCCGACAGGTCCGCAAGACCTACGTCGCGCTGGTAGAGGGACAAGTCCATCCCCGCGAGGGCATCATTGAGGTCCCCATCGGCCGGGATCCGAAGGAACGGACCCGCATGGCCGTCTCCCGGACGGGGCGTCCGGCGGTCACCCAGTATCGGGTGGTGGAGGTCTTTCCCCAGCACACGCTGCTGGAGGTTCGCCCCCACACTGGCCGGACGCATCAGATACGGGTGCACCTGGCCTGGCTGGGCTATCCGGTGGTGGGGGATCGCGTCTACGGGCGGCGGCGCCAGACCTTACTGCCGGACCGCCACTTCCTCCACGCCCGTGAACTGGCCTTCACCCATCCGGTCACCGGTGAGAAACTGGCCCTTTCTGCCCCGTTGCCGCCGGAACTGACGGCCCTGCTGGACCGATTGCGGAGGGAGAAACGAGAGGGAAGAGGTGTATGATGTTCGGTTTTGACCGTATTACCCATAACCCAGACATTCTGGGCGGCAAGGCTTGCATTCGTGGGATGCGTATCCCGGTCTCGCTCATCGTCAATCTGGTCGCTAACGGGATGACCGTAGAGGAGATCATAGACGAGTACCCCGATCTGGAGCCGGAAGACATCCGGCAGGCCCTGCGCTACGCCGCCTGGACCGCCGAGGAATGGTCTATAGGCCGGTGCGGGCGAACCGTTATCTTGCCGAGGTGCTCGCTCGTTTCGCTGCAGAGTTGGAATCCGGTGCACTGGTCACCGTGAACGAGCGATCTACTCGGGTGCGCCCATTACCGATCACCGGCCCGACCGGCAAACGTCCGTGATTCCATATAATGCGAGAGGCAAATCTTTCCTATGTCCGATGACCTGCTCCAGCGGGTTGTTCCGCCCCCCGAACCGGCAGGTCCGGGCTTCCGATTGCGGGCTGCCCGGGAAGCTCGGGGGCTTTCCTATCAAGACGTAGAGGCTGCCACCCGCATCCGTGCCCGCTATCTGGAGGCACTGGAGACGGGGCGGTACGACGTGATGCCGGGCGGGGAGGCCCAGGTGCGCGGCTTCCTGCGCCGCTACGCTGCCTTCCTGAACATCCCGCCGGAAGAGATCATCGCCCTCTACGAACGGGAGACCCGCCGGGAGGCTATCTCCCCGTCCCCTGGGCCGGCCCCGACCCCTTCGGCCGCTCCCAGACCCTCTCCGGCTCCCGCCGTCCGCCCGACCTCTCCGGAACCTCTTTCCAGACGGGGGTTGCCGACCCTGACCCTGCTGGGCCTGCTGGTTCTGATCGGAGTCATCGCACTGGGAGCAGTGTGGCTGGCGACCCGTTCAGAGCCGATTTTTCCCGGCTCCCGGCCCACGCCGACGGCCGGTACGCCCCGGCCCGCGCTCTTCCCCTCCCCGATGGTCACTGCCACCCCCGCCCTCCCGACCTCTGTGCCCACCCCGGCTCCCACGCCGACCTTCCCCGTCTCCACCAGTGGGGTCACCCTGACCCTGGAGGCGCGGGAGCACGTCTGGGTGCGGGTGACGGTAGACGGCTTCACGGCCTTTGAGGGGATGCTCTCCCCGGGCGCTCCCCAAACCTGGGTGGGACAGGAGATGGTCATTGCGGAGACCGGTAACGGGGCCGGGGTGGTTGCTGTGGTGAACGGACAATCCCAGGGCCCCCTCTGCGGGCGGGGCGAGGTCTGTGCGCGCGGCTGGGGGCCGATGGGAGAAATCCCAGGGGTGAACCGTTAAATCCAACCGGAAAGGAGGCACACTATGCGACCGTGGCTGAAAGCCGGACTCATCGGTGGCGGCGTCCTTGCCGTCCTGACCATCATCCAGTCTCTGGGGGCCCTCTTCCCCTAGGCGAGCGGGATCATCAGTTGCTGCATCTGCATCCCGTTCCTGCTGGCCTATCCGGCGGTCGGCGTCCTGGCCGCCTACTGGCTCACGCCGCCCCGGACGGCCGGGGAGGGAGCGAAAGAGGGCGCTCTGGCAGGGGTGATTGCTGGAGCGATAGATGCCGTCGTCACTTTCATTATGGCGCTGATTACCGGCTCTGCGGGGGTCCAGCAGGCTCTCCAGCAGATGCCGCCGGAGGCCCTGCAGGCGTGGGAGGAAATGGGCCTGAGCGGCCTCTTCTCCACGGGCGGCGTTGCCGCTCTGAGTTGCGTTGGCGGCATTTGTGGCCTCCTTTGGGCCGTCGCGATGGGCGCGGCGGGCGGCGCCATCCTGGCGGCCGTCAAGCGGGAATAACCCGGGGTGGGGCCTCACCCCATATCCATCAACTGAAGGGTCAATCCGGTCGGGTCGCCATCTCTGGGGGCCGATTCCGGATGCCCGCTGTTTTCTCCCACAGAGACACAAAGGCACAAAGAAAGGCCCTGGCAAACTTTTGTCGGAAAAAAACCGGCCTTGCCAGAGTTCTGAGAAGCGTCAACGAAGGTTGATGCCTGGCGCGGGAGCGCCCAGGGGAGGCCGATTTCCAATCAGCGCCCAGGGCGGCGGGAGGGGG
>CALDFY010000274.1 GCA_937942115.1 uncultured Anaerolineae bacterium
CCGTCCGATGACGGCCAGACCGTTCTGTTGAAAGGACTCCCGGACCTCCTCCTCCTGCCCGACCAGCAACCCAGCAACGATCAGCCGCCCCTCCGGCGCCAGGCGCCGGGCCAGCCCCTGCCCTGCCATCTCTATCAGCACCTGTGCCAGAATGTTCACCACCACCACGTCAAACCGGCCGATGGCCTGGGCCAGCGAACCCCGGGCCACGCGCACCCGGTCGGCGACGCCGTTGCGATAGACGTTCTCCCGCGCCACCGCGACGGCCTGGGGATCGGTATCCAGCGCCAGGACCCGTCTCGCTCCCAGTTTGGCGGCGGCGATGGCCAGAATTCCCGACCCGGTCCCCAGGTCCAGCACCCGCGCCCCGGGGCCCACCCGGTCTTCCAGCGCCAGCAAGCACATCTGGGTGGTCGGATGGGTGCCGGTGCCAAAGGCCATCCCCGGGTCCAGTTCCACCACGATCTCCCCTTCCGCCGGAGTGTACGGCAGCCAGGAAGGGCGAATCACCAACCGACGGCCCACATGGAGGACGGCCAGATGCCGTTTCCAGGCCTCGGCCCAGTCGGTCTCAGCGACGACCCGGAAGGACGGTGAGGGCAGGGGGAGAATCTGACCCAGGTGCCAGAGCGCTTCCTCCACCCGACGGCGGGTCTGAGGCATCCGGTCGTCGGCGGGGATGTAGGCGCGGACAACAACCAGGCCGGTTCCGAAGCCCTCCGGCCCGGCCTCCATCGCTACCCCCCGAGGGGCGAAGCGGCTCAGCACCTCCGCCACCGCCTCCGCTCCCTCCCCCGTCGTCTCCACGCTGATTTCCAGCCAGTCCATCTCAGACCACAGACCACAGACGAATCAGCCGCTCAGCGCTTCCCGGGCATCCCGGTATCCCAAATCAATCAGTTCCCGGCTGGTCCGGGGGTCGTAGCGGAGAATCTGCAGGAGGCCAATCTCCTGACTGGGGACAATCACCCGGCAGCGAATGTAGCGGTGTTTCTCGTCCATTTCCTGGGCGACCAGCCGGTTAATCCGCTCCAGTTGTTTAATGTCGTTCTCAAAGGTGGCGCTGAGGGCCAGGTCCAGCATCACCGCAAAAGCATGCCAGGGCCAGCGGGGCGGAGGGATGTACCGCTCCCCCACCGGGGAGAGCAGGACGACGTAAACTTCATCGGCCCCAGCGTCAATGGCGACCGATAGCGGGGTGTTGGCCATCACCGCCCCATCCCAGTAGTGATAATCCCCGATGCGGGTCCAGGGGTAGACCAGGGGGATAGAGCAACTGGCCAGCACATGGGCAGGCGTAATTTCTATCTCCCAATTGTCAAAGATGCGCAGGTCGCCCTTTTCCACTTCCGTTGCGGTGATGAGCAGCCGTTTCTCCGTGTGGGCCAGGGCGCCGAAGTCTATGAATCGGTGGAGGGTACGGGCCCAGGGAGAGGTGTCGTAGATGGCCCGCCAGGGGCGCAACCGCCAGAAACGCTGGATGTCGCGGGTCCGGGTGGAGAGCCAGGCGGCCTCCAGGTCCCGCGCCGTCTTTCCGGAAGCGATGGCGGCCGCGTTGATGGCACCGATGGAGGTGCCCACCAGGATGTCGGGAGTTAGTCCCGCTTCCTCCATATACTTGTAGACGCCGCATTCGTAGGCGCCCCGCCCGCCTCCACCGGAGAGCACCAGCGCGCGAACCGGCCGTTCTTTCGGCTGCTGGAATGGTTTCGGCAATGTGTCCATCTTAACTTCCAGGGAGCGGGGAATCAGGAGAATCAGCGAACCGGAGTTCGCTGATTCTCCTGATTCTCGGATTCTTTTTCAGCGCCTTCGGGGGAGAAGGGCCGGATAGGCCGTCACCAGACGGTACGCCTCTTCCAGGTCCTGCCGGGTGAGCAGGCCCAGGAAGGTGCCCGCATCCACCACCGGCACCACCTCGGCCCCCGCTTCGCTCATCCGCTGCTGGATGTCAAAGAGGTCGTCTTCCGGGCCGGCAACCGGGAACTCCCGCAACATCACGGCGCGGATAGGGACCTGCGGGCCATATTCCTTCAGCCCCCGCAGGACTTCCGTCCGGGTCAGCATCCCTACCAGTCGGTCCTCTTCGCAGACGGGAAAATCGGACTGGAAGCCCTCCAGCATCAGGTCTACAGCACGGCTGAGCGGGTCTTCGGGATGGACGGCCTGGGGAGAATGGGAGTAGGCCTGCCGGACCCGCAGCCCGGCCAGCGCCGTTTTGAGTTGGACCAGGCGCCCCTCCTGAGTGGCACCGGCGTACACGAAGAGCGCCACCAGGATGAGAAAGACGTCCCGACCGAAGAGGCCCAACATCCCCAGGATCCAGGCCAGCACCTGCCCCACGCGGACCGCGAGAGCCGTCGCGCGGCCGTAGGGCATGAACGTCGCCAGAATCGCCCGTAATACCCGCCCACCGTCCATCGGGAAGGCCGGAAGGAGATTGAAGCCCGCCAGAAACAGGTTGGTAACCGCCAGATAGGGGAGCAGATACGACCAGGAGAGCGTTCCGCCGGACGAGAGGGCGCGCAGAAAATCGGTCCATATCCGCAGGGGGAAAAGGAACAGGGTGAGAAACGCCAGGCCGACGCCGATGACCCCGCTGGTCAGCGGTCCGGCCAGCGCCATCAGGAGTTCCTGATAGGGACGGTCGGGGAGTCGTTCCATCTGGGCTACGCCGCCCAGCGGGAGCAGGGTAATCTCGTTTACACGGCCGCCGAACTGGATGGCCAGCAGACTGTGGGCCAGTTCGTGGAGGACCACGCAGAGGAAGAGGAGCAGGGTCACCACCACCCCGAAGAGCGCCCCCCGCCACATATTGCTCTGTCCACGCCCGAACTGGACAGCCGCCCAGAGGAGGATCAGGGGAAAGGTGATGTGGACCCGGACAGGGATGCCTTTAATGGTAGCGAGTTTCAAGGAACCCATGAAGAGTCCTTTCCGTCTCCCGAACTTCATTCGGGAGAGGGGCCGAATCAACCACCCCGGTAGGATTCCGGTATAACTATAGCATACTCCGGTCAGGGTGTCAAAGGGGGCAAGGTTTGGGGGGCGCGGGCGAAGCCCGCGCCCCCCAACCCCGACGCCCTACGGGCAGATTCATTCCTGCCCCAACCAGTCTCCCAGGACATTCGCCGCCAGGACGGTGAGGGTCAGGGCAAAGCCGGGGGCAAGGGCGGCCCAGGGAGCGTCCCGCAGGTAGGCCCGCCCCTCGGCCAGCATCGCCCCCCACTCCGGGGTTCCCGGCGGGACGCCCAGGCCCAGGAAGTTCAACGCCGCCCCGTTGAGGAGCACCCACCCCAACTGGGTGGCCGCGAAGGCCACCAGCGCGGGGGCCGCGTTGGGCAGGATGTGGCGAAGGATGACCCGCCAGGGACTCGCCCCGACCGCTCGGGCGGCGTCAATATACGGCTGGGCCCGAATCTCCCGCGCCGTCGCGCGGGCGACCCGGGCATAGGGGGCCGCCGCCGCCAGTCCCACTGCGACCGCGACCGACGAAAGGCCCGGCCCCAGGATGGCGACCACGGCCATCGCCAGCAGGAGGCCAGGGAACGCCAGCCATGCATCCACCAGCCGCATCAGCACCATGTCCCGCAGCCCGCCGGTTCCGCCCGCTGCCAGGCCCAGGGGAAGCCCCAACCCCACAGCCAGAGCCAGGGCCTCAACCCCCATCCACAGCGTCCAGCGGCCGCCCCAGAGGAGCCGCACCAGCACATCCCGCCCCAGGAAATCCGTCCCCAGCCATATGCCAGGGCCCGGAGGGAGCAGCGCGCGCGAGGGATCCGTGGCCATGGGGCCGGTGGGTGCCAGGTACGGGGCCAGAACCGCCCCCAGCGCGACGGCCGCCAGCCATAGGAGCGAGAGCATCGCCAGCGGCTGACGCCCCAGGGGCCGACGGGGAGATACCGCCCCCAACGGGGGAATCGCCAGCGCGCACAGCGCGCGCTCCAGCACATTCTGCTCAGGACAGTGGAGGTCTCGCTTCAACGAATCCTTTATCCGGCCACGAGTGCCCACCCATTGCCCGAATTCGTGCCCTTCGTGGCCTATTCCCGCAACCGGGGGTCCAGCCAGACCTGGAGGAGGTCGGCCAGCAGGCCGGTCAGCAGATAGGCCAGGGCACCGACCAGCGCCACTCCCCGCACCACCGGCAGGTCCCGCCAGAGGATGGCCTGGACCGCCAGCCGCCCCAGCCCCTGCCGGGCGAAGACCGACTCGGTCACCACGGCGCCGCTCAAGAGGAAGCCCAACTGCAGGGCGACTACGGTCACCGCAGGCCCGACCGCCGGACGCAGGACGTGGAGCAGCAGGATGCGCCGGAGGGGGAGCCCCCGGGCCAGCGCGGCCATCACGAAGGGCATCCGGAGCACCTCTATCACCTGAGCCCGCACCAGCCGGGCCACCGAGCCGGAAAGGGCGAAGCCCAGCGTGGCCGCCGGGAGGACCAGATGACGGAGGTCGCCGCCACCGGCGGAGGGGAACCACCCCAGATAGAGGGAGAAGAGGAGAATCGCCAGGAGGCCTGACCAGAAAACGGGGGTGGAAAGGCCCAGGACGGCCAGCCCCGTCGCCAGAGTGTCCACCCATGTATCCCGATACAGGGCGGCCAGGAGTCCCAGGGCCACCCCCAGGAGGGCTCCGAAAGCGGTGGCGGCGAGGGCCAGTTCGGCCGTCGCTGGGAGTTGCTCCAGGATCATGCGCCCCACGGAGCGACCGTGCAGCCAGGAGACCCCCAGGTCGCCCCGGGCCAGGTCGGCCAGGTAGCGGGCATACTGGACGGGGAGGGGGTCATCCAGGCCCAGTTGGGCCCGCCGACGGGCCACTTCTTCGGGGGAGGCGCCGGAGGCCGCCAGCAAGGTCTGGGCCGGGTCGCCGGGCGTCAGTTGCATCGCCACAAACGCCAGCGTCGCGGCCAGCCAGAGGACCAGAACCGCCCCCAGCAGACGCCGGAAACCGTGTCCCAACATTGTCGTAAGAGACGTGCCAGGCACTGACGGCACTTCGCTGCACTCCGTGCCCTACTACCAACAAAGTGCCTGGCACGTCCACCGTCACTGCGCCAGGGTGACGTCTATCAGCCAGGGGAACCACCCCTGGGCGTCAAAGCGCAACCCCTGGACCCGGTTGTTCACCCCGTTCAGGTTGACGTAATCCCGAATGGGGATGATCAGCGCGCTTTCCATCACGCGCATCTGGACCTGGCTGTAGAGGTCGGCGCGCCGGTTCCGGTCGGAGAGCCGGGCCGCCTCCCCCAGCCACCCGTCCATCTCCGGGTCGTTCACTTTGGACCAGTTGAACCCGCCCTGGGAGTGGAAGAACCGACGCAGGATGTCCGGGTCGCTGCCGGAGAGGTTGAAGGGCATCAGGTGGTGGCGCCCCTCTTTGGCGATCTCCAGTGCCTCGGGGTAACTGACCACCTGGCTGTTGACGCGCACCCCCAGCCGGGACCACTGGTCGGCGATCAACTGCCCGACCTCGGGCATGTAGCCCCAGCCCATCAGGTAGAAATCCAGGGCCAGCGGCTGACCGCCCTGATCCCGGACGCCGTCCCCATCGGTATCCTTCCAGCCAGCCTGCTCCAGGAGCGCGGCCGCCTGGTCGGGGTTGTAGGGGTAGAACTCGCAGACCATGGGGTTGTAGCCGAAGGTCACCGCCGCCAGCGGCCCGCAGGCCACCGGGGAGGTGTCCCGGAAGACGGCGGAGATTATGGCCCGCCGGTCGGTGCCGAAGAGGAGCGCCTGCCGGACGCGCAGGTCGTCCAGCGGCGGGCGGGCCGTATTCATAAAGAGCATCAGGGAGACCCCGGGAATCGCCACCGCCTCTATCCGGAAGTCCTTGCTCCCCTGGAGACGTGCGGCGTCCTGCGGGGGGATTTCCCCCATCACGTCCGCCTCTCCCGACTCCAGTGCCGGGGAGCGGGTAGCGGGGTCGGTGAAGAAGCGGAACTCCACCTCCTCCAGTTGAGCCGTCTTGTGCCCATAGACGGGCGGCCCCCAGGCGTAGTCAGGGTTGCGCCGCAGGAGCAGGTGGTCGCCCGGGATGTACTCCACGAAGAGGAACGGCCCGGTACCCACCTGGTGTAACTGGTACTCGCTCCCCCACTTCTGGACGGCCGTCGGGGACGCCATCGCCAGATAGACCTGGCTCAGCGAGTCCAGGAGCGGCGCGAAGGGCTCCTTCAGGACGATGCGGACGGTGTACTCGTCCACCACCTCCGTCCGCTCGTAGGGCCCCAGCATGAAGCGGGCCTTCTGGGAGGCCAGGTCGGGGCTGGTGATGCGCTCCAGGTTGAAGCGCACCGCCTCGGCGTTGAAGGGGGTGCCATCGTGGAACTTCACCCCCCGCCGCAGGTAGAAGGTATAGACCTTGCCGTCCTCCGAGACCTCCCACTTCTGGGCCAGTCCGGGCACAAACTCCCCCGTCTTTGGATCCTGATAGACCAGGGTATCGTAGACGGAGGTGAGGGGGATGCCCAGTTCGGATGAGGCGTTGATGTGGGGGTCAATCCCGGAGGGGGAGAGGGTGAGGCCGTAGACGATGCGGCCTCCCGGTCGGGGCGTGCAGCCTGTCGTCAGTGCCGCCGCCACCAGCAGAAGGATGAGCAGACGACGCATGGTTTACCTCCCTTCAGGGTAGGATGGTGGTAAGATTATACCACACCTTGTGTACTTGACAAAGAAAAGCCGTCGTGATATAATTTCATCAAATTGGATGATTGTTCCAAAAATTGGAACGCCCCCTCTCCCCGCCCGCCGGTGCAAGGCAATGGAACGCAATCCCGCCGTCAAGACGGTTGACCGCCTGGTAGAAATCCTGGATAGTTTCTCCTCCCGCCCATCCGGCTGGACGCTGGTGGAACTGAGCGACCATCTGGGCATCCCCAAAAGCACCCTCCACCGGTTTCTCCTCGCGCTGGGGGACTACGGGGTTCTCCGGCGGGACCCCAAAGACCGTCGCTGGCGGCTGGGTTACCGCCCCCTGCTCTGGGGTCGTGGGGCGGCCAACCACGGCGCCCTTCGCCCACTCGCGCGGCCCATTATGGAGTCCCTCGCCGCCGCGACAGGAGAGACGGTTTTGCTGACGGTGTACCAGAGCGGGGAGGTCGTCTTCATAGAAAAAGTGGAATCTCCCCACGCTGTCCGGCTGGCGGTAGACGTCGGAACCCGCCGCCCACCCCACGCCGGAGCGTCCTCTAAGGCCCTGATGGCTTTTCTCCCCCCGGATGAGATTGAAACCATCATTCAGCAGGGCCTGCCCCGCCTTGCCAGCAACACCATCACCGACCCTCAAGCGCTGCGAGCCGAATTGGCCCGGATTCGGGAGCAGGGGTACGCCTTCAGCGTGGAGGAAACCGACGCCGGCGCCTGGGGAGTCGCCACCCCGATCCGGAATCCCCAGGGGGAAGTCATCGCCGCCATCGGCATCGCCGGCCCCACTTTCCGTTTGACCGAAGAGCATATTCAGAAATACATCCGATTATGCCGTCAAGCCGCCGAACAAATCTCGTCGTCTATCTACCGGACCTATGCGGAGGGTGAAAGGGGGTGATCTCCGGGAACCTCAGTGCGCTCAACGTTCTGCAAACGCTCTTAACCACCGCAGCCCAAGACGTTCAGGAGGAGACGATGAAAAGCAGAATCTGGCACATTCTGACGATCCTGGTGGTGCTCTCGTTCCTGGTCGCCTGTGGGCCGAAGGCACCCGAGAAGCCCAAACTGCCGGAGAAAATCGTCGTGGGGTGTCTGGAGCCGCTGACCGGGCACCATGCCGTCTTCGGCACCGAGGCGAAAATCGGCATGGAAATCGCCGTCCGCCACATCAACGAATCGGGCGGCATCCAGTCGCTGGGGGGTATCCCGCTGGAACTGGTGGTGGAAGATGCCGGGGAGACGGCAGATAGCGCCCGGCTGGGAGCGGAGAGCATCATCAGCAAGCACCGCCCGGTGGCTATTCTGGGCCTCTATATCAGCCGGATGACCATCGCCGCCTCGGAAGTCACTGAGCGGGAGAAAGTCATCCTGGTCGCCGACGCGCTGGTGGATAGCGTCACCGGGATCGGGCGCCGCTACCTATTCCGCCCCGCCCCTAAAGCCAGCCAGCACGGGGCTACAGCGGTGGAGTTCGTGGTCGCAGCCGCCAAAGAGGCGGGCATTCCGATGAATCGGGTGGCCATCCTGAACGAGGACTCCTCCTTCGGGCGAAGCAACGCCATCGGCGCGGTTCAGGCCGCCCTAGATAACGGCCTGACCATCGTCTACCAGAAAGAGTACCCCTTTGACCTCGCGGACGCCTCCTCCATCATCGCCGACATCAAGGCCGCCAAGCCCGATTTCGTCGTCCACTGCCCCTATTTTATGGACGCCATTCTCTTTGCCAACACCTTCAAAGAGGCCCAGGCCATTCCCAAGTTTGTGGCCGGGATGGGCGCCTGCGGCTATACCGACCCCGAATCCATCAAGGCACTGGGCGCGACGGCCAACTACTACGTCAACACCTACAGTTACAACCCGGCCAAGAATACCCCCCAGAACCGCAAGTTCGTGGAGGAGTTCAAGGCCCAGGTCGGCCACATCCCCACCGAGGCAGCCGGGATGAACTACTACGCAATGTGGGTCCTCAAGGAAGCGCTGGAACTCTCCGGCCAGATGTTCCCGGATGACCCGCTGAATCCGGATAACCTCCGTCAGGCTTTCCTGAAACTGGACCTGACCTCCGGGCCGGCCGTGGAGACCTACCCCACGGACCACATCGCGTTCACCGAGACGGGCGATAACCCCTACGCCCGCGCCGTCGTGCTCCAGGTTATCAACGGCGAGCCGAAAGCGGTCTGGCCGTTTGAGTACGCCGAGACGAAGCCGATCTTCCCACGGCCGGACGCCAACTATTAGGCTCGTCTGAAAAGTCGCTCGTAGTGAGGCACGGAACGAAGGGGAGTGCCGTTCGCTCGTAGTGAGGCACGGAACGAAGGGGAGTGCCCGCTTGTAGTGAGGCACGGAACGAAGGGGAGTGCCGTTCGCTCGTAGTGAGGCACGGAACGAAGGGGAGTGCCGTTTTGGCCCCCTGGAACGCCACTCCGCTTTGCTTCGTGGCTGACTACGAACATTTTTACTCCTCTTCCAGATTTTTCAGACCAGCTCTTAGACCCGACGGGGGCCGGACT
>CALDFY010000275.1 GCA_937942115.1 uncultured Anaerolineae bacterium
CCGGGAACCGGGGACGCGCCGGCTGGTGGTCATCGCGGCCATAGACAACCTGATGAAGGGCGCGGCGGGGACGGCCGTCCAGGCGATGAATCTGACCTGCGGCTTCCCCGAAACGACCGGCCTGGAATTCCCCGGCCTCCACCCCATCTAAGAGGGCAGAGATGTTCGTAGTCAGCCACGAAGTGAAGCGGAGTGGCGTTCTTGCTGAGCCAAAACGGCACTCCACTTCGTTCTGTGCCTCACTACGAACGGCACTCCACTGCGTTCCGTGCCTCACTACGAACGAAATACCGCGAGAGTAGCAAGGATGTTTGTAGTCAGCCACGAAGCGAAGCGAAGTGGCGTTCTTGCTGAGCCAAAACGGCACTCCACTGCGTTCCGTGCCTTACTACGAACGACTTTTCAGAAAGCTTTAACGGAATACGGAGTACAGCATGCACACTCTCATCGTCGTCAAACTTGGCGGCGCGGCGGGGATTGACCCTGCCCCCCTCTGCGATGACGTCGCCGCGCTGGTCGGGGAGGGGACGCCCCTCATCCTGGTCCACGGCGGCTCCCACGAGACGGATGTCATCGCGGAGCGGCTGGGCAAACCGCCCCGCCATGTCACCTCCGTCTCCGGCCATCAGAGCCGCTACACCGACCGGGAGACGCTGGAGATTTTCGCCATGGTGGTCGCCGGACGGATCAATAAGTTGCTGGTGGAGCGCCTGCAACGGCGCGGGATCCAGGCCATCGGGCTTTCGGGGGTGGACGGACGGTTGCTGGAGGGGAAGCGCAAGTCTTCCCTGAAAATCGTGGAGGACGGCAAGGTGAAGGTCCTGCACGATGAATGGAGCGGAGTGGTGGAACGGGTCAACGCCCCCCTCCTTCGGACGCTCCTGGCTCAGGGGTACGTCCCCGTCGTCGCCCCGCTGGCCATCAGTTTCGCCGGGGAAATGTTGAACGTGGACGGTGACCGGGCCGCCGCCGCCATCGCCGCCGCGCTGGGCGCCGATACCCTCGTCCTCCTGACCAACGTCCCGGGGCTCCTGCGCGCCTTCCCCGATGAGAGCACGCGCATCCCCTGCATTCCCCGCGCGGAGATAGGGGCGTATTTCCCCTGCGCCCAGGGACGGATGAAGCGGAAACTGCTGGGGGCCCAGGAAGCCCTGAACGGCGGCGTGCGCCGGGTGGTCCTGGCCGACGGCCGCGCGGATTCCCCCATCCGGCGGGCGCTGGCCGGGGAAGGGACGGTGATAGAATGACGGAATGGGGGAATGACAGAATGGGGGAATGACAGAATGACAGAATGGGGGAATGACGGAATGACAGAATGACAGAATGACGGAATGACAGGATGAAGGAAGGGAGCAATGAATCTGGGAGATGAGGCAATGAGCGATGAGTGGATGGAACGGGAGGAGCGGTATACCTGCGGGGTGTACCGGAAACAGCCGGCAGTTATCGTGCGCGGCGAAGGCGCACGGGTCTGGGACGCGGAGGGCCGGGAGTATGTGGACTGCGCCACCGGGCACGGCGTTGCCCTGCTGGGCCACGCGCATCCCCGCGTGGTGGCCGCCATCCGGGAGCAGGCCGGGCGGCTCATCACCTGCTCTGAGGCCCTCTACAACGACCGCCGGGCGGAACTGGAAGCCGAACTGGTCGCCCTGGCGCCGTGGGCGGAGCGGGTGTTCCTCTGCAACTCCGGCACCGAAGCGGTGGAGGCGGCCCTGAAGTTCGCCCGTCTGGTCACCCGAAGGCCGGGGGTGATTGCGGCCCGTAACGGCTTCCACGGCCGGACCATGGGGGCCCTCTCCGCGACCTGGCGACCGGAGTACCGCCGCCCCTTTGAGCCGCTGGTCCCCGGCTTCATCCACGTCCCCTACAACCGCCCCGACGCGCTGGAAGAAGCGGTCGGCCCGGATACGGCGGCAGTGATCCTGGAAGTGGTTCAGGGCGAAGGGGGCGTCTATCCGGGAGACGGGGCGTATCTCCGGCGCGCGCAGGAACTCTGTCGGGAGCGGGGCGCGCTGTTCATCGTGGATGAAATCCAGACCGGGCTGGGTCGGACGGGCCGGATGCTGGCCTGCGAGCACTACGGCCTGGAGCCGGATATGGTCTGCCTGGCGAAGGGGCTGGCGGGCGGGGTTCCGATGGGCGCGGTCCTGCTGGGCCCGCGCGTGGGGAGGTTGCCTCCGGCCGTCCACGGCTCCACCTTCGGTGGGAATCCGCTGGCCTGCGCAGCGGCCCTGGCCACCCTGCACGCCATCCGGGAGGAGGGGCTGCCGGAGCGGGCCGCCGAAGGGGGCCCGTTCTTCCTCTCCCGCCTGCGGGCCATCCCCTCCCCCCTCATCCGGGAGGTCCGGGGGCTGGGGCTGATGGTGGGGGTGGAGTTGCGGCGGAAGGCCCGGCCCTACCTCCGGGCGCTCCTGCGGCGCGGCGTCCTCGCCCTGACCGCCGGTCCCATCGTGCTGCGGTTTCTCCCCCCGCTGGTCATCTCCCGGGAGGACCTGGAATTCGTGGCCTGCCAACTGGAGGAGGCGCTGGCTGAAACATCCGTATCGGAGGACGAAGATGACGGATGAGGTCACGTTCCTGCGCGAAATGCTGGAAATCTACAGCCCCTCCGGCCACGAAGGGGAAATTGCGGCCTACCTGGTGGCCCGGATGCGGGAGATGGGTTTCCGGGCGTACCTGGACGGAGCCGGAAACGCCGTCGGCGTGATGGGCGAGGGGGAGCGGGAACTGATGCTTCTGGGCCATATGGATACGGTGGAGGGATTCATTCCGGTCCGGCTTCAGGACGGTTGCCTCTACGGACGGGGAGCGGTAGATGCCAAGGGGCCTCTGGCGGCCTTCATCCTGGCCGCCGCGCGGGTAGGGCCGATCCCCGGCTGGCGGATTGTGGTGGTGGGCGCAGTGGAGGAGGAGTCCTCTTCCCGGGGGGCCCGTCACCTGCTGGGCCATTTCTCCCCGCAGGCCGTCGTCATCGGCGAACCCAGCGGCTGGGAGCATATCACGCTGGGCTATAAGGGCCGCCTGCGGGTCCTCTACCGGCGGACCGCGCCGGTCCGTCACTCCACCGCCGAGGGCCCCTCCGCCGCCGAGGACGCTGTCGGCTTCTGGAACCGTCTGACCGAATTCACGGCCCACTGGAATCGGGGGGAGCGGTTCCGCTTCCACACCCTGGACCCTACCCTCCACCGAATCACCACCCACAACGGCGGGTTTGAGGAAGAGGTGGTGATGGACATCACCCTCCGTCTTCCCCCGGGGGCGAGCATCCCCGACCTCAAAGCCCAAATCCGCTCGTGGGCCGGGGATGCCGCCGTCGGCTTCCACGGGGAGGATGTCCCCTACAAGGCGGAGAAGAACACCCCGCTGGTGCGCGCGTTCCTCCGGGCCATCCGGGGCGTGGGCGGAACCCCGACCTTCAAAGTGAAACTGGGCACCTCGGATATGAACACCGTTGGGCCGATATGGCGCTGTCCGGTCGTCGCCTACGGGCCGGGCGATTCCCGCCTGGACCACACCCCCCAGGAGCACCTGGACCTGGAGGAGTTCCGCCGGGCCATCCGCGTGCTGGAGGAGGCAATCTGGGGAATGACCCAATGGTAGAATGACGGAATGACCCAATGGCAGAATGACCGAATGGCGGAATGAGCACGCAGCGGAGCGAAATGTCTGCTATCTCACTATCAGGAGGTCAGAGAATGAAAGTCGTATTAGCCTACTCCGGAGGGCTGGACACTTCGGTGATTCTGGCCTGGCTGAAGGAGCACTACCACTGCGAGGTCATCACCTTCACCGCCGACCTGGGCCAGGGGGATGACCTGGAGGCCATCCGGCAGAAAGCGCTGGCGACGGGCGCCAGCAAGGCGTACGTGGCCGACCTGCGGGAAGAGTTCCTGACCGAATACGCCTTCCCGACCATGATGGCCGGGGCCGTCTACGAGGGGCAGTACCTGCTGGGCACCTCTTTCGCCCGTCCCCTCATCGCCAAATACCAGGTCCAGGTCGCCCTGCAGGAGGGAGCCGACGCCGTCGCCCACGGCTGCACCGGCAAGGGGAACGACCAGGTTCGCTTTGAACTGACCTACAAGGCCCTGGCCCCCCACCTGAGGGTCATCGCTCCCTGGCGGGAGTGGAACCTGCGCTCCCGGGAGGACCTGCTGGACTTCGCGGCCGCCCATGGGATTCCTGTCTCCGCCACCTCCCGCTCCATCTACAGCCGCGATGGGAACCTCTGGCACCTGAGCCACGAAGGGGGCCCGCTGGAGGACCCCTGGCGCGAGCCGGACGAGGAGATGTACCAGTTGACCGTCTCCCCCGAGGCCGCGCCGAACCGGCCCCAGTACGTGGAGATAGAATTTGAGCAGGGGATCCCCGTCGGAATAGACGGAGAGCGCCTGGGTCCGGTGGACCTGATGGTCCGGCTGAACAGACTGGGCGGCCAGCACGGGATCGGTCGGACGGATATGGTGGAGAATCGGCTGGTGGGGATGAAATCGCGCGGGGTCTACGAGACCCCCGGTGGGACTATCCTCTACACCGCCCATCGGGCCCTGGAGACCATCTGCCTGGACCGGGAGACGCTCCACTTCAAGGACCTGGTCGCGCTGCGGTACGCCGAACTGGTCTACTACGGCCTCTGGTACACCCCCTTGCGGGAGGCACTGGACGCCTTCGTCCGCAAGACCCAGGAGACGGTCACCGGCACAGTGCGGGTGAAACTCTACAAAGGGAACTGCACGGCCGTTGGGCGCAGGTCCCCCCATAGCCTCTATCGGGAGGACTACGCCACCTTCAGCAAGGACGAAGTTTACCATCAGGCCGACGCGCAGGGCTTCATCAACCTCTTCGGCCTGCCGCTGAAAATCCGGGCCCTGGTGACACAGGGCGCGCCGACCGCGCCCCTCACCGAAATCCAGCGGGACTGAGCCCTCGCAGCGCAAGTAACGCAAGATTCATCTTGCGCAGGTTCGTAGTCAGGCACATCGTTCGTAGTCAGGCACAGGGCACAGCGGAGTGCCGTCAGCGCCGTTCGTAGTCAGGCACGGAGCGCAGCGGAGTGCCGTCAGTGCCGTTCGTAGTCAGGCACGGAGCGCAGCGGAGTGCCGTGAATCCTGAGAGGGGAAAATGAAACTCTGGGGTGGCCGATTCGGCAAAGAGACGGATTCCCGGATGGAAGCCTTCAACGCGTCCATCCAGTTTGACCGGCGGATGTGGGCCGCCGACATCCGGGGGAGCATCGCCTACGCCCGCGCACTGGAGCGCGCCGGTCTGATCTCCGCCGAGGAGCGAGACGTGCTGATCCGAGGACTGGAGGAGGTGGCCGGGGAGTTCGCCTCGGGCCAATTCGTCTTCCTCCCTTCCGACGAGGACATCCACACAGCGGTGGAGCGGCGGCTTCGGGAACGGGTCGGCCCGGTGGCCGACAAACTCCACACCGGCCGCAGCCGCAACGACCAGGTCGCCACCGACCTGCGGCTTTATCTTTTAGACGAAATTCCCGTCCTGCGCCGCCACCTGAAGGGGCTGCAGGAAGCGATTGTGGACCGGGCCGAGGAACACCTGGAGGTCATCATGCCCGGCTACACCCACCTCCAGCATGCTCAGCCCATCCGCTTCAGCCACTGGCTGATGAGTTTCTTCTGGGCCTTCGCGCGGGACCAGGAACGGCTCCGGGAGATGGAGCGACGGGTTTCGGTTCTTCCCCTGGGCGCCGGCGCGCTGGCGGGCCATTCCCTGGGGATTGACCGCCGCTACCTGGCCGAAGAACTGGGGTTTGAGGCCATCGGTGAGAACAGCGTAGATGCCGTCTCCGACCGGGACTTCGTTGCCGAATTCCTCTTCTGGGCCGCCCTGCTGCAGGTGCATCTCAGTCGGCTGGCGGAAGACCTGATCCTCTGGTCGTCGGCGGAGTTCGGTTTTGTGGAACTGGATGAGGCCTACGCCACCGGCTCCAGCCTGATGCCCCAGAAGCGCAACCCAGACTCCCTGGAACTGCTGCGGGGGAAGGCCGGGCGCCTCATCGGCCACCTGACCGGCCTGCTGACCACGCTGAAGGGGCTCCCGACCGGGTACAACAAAGACCTTCAGGAGGACAAGGAGCCGCTCTTTGACGCGCTGGACACCCTCCGCCTGGCCCTCCCGGTGGCGGCGGGGGTCATCCGGACCCTGAGAGTCCACCCCGAACGAATGGCGGCAGCGCTGGACGACGGGATACTGGCGACCGACCTGGCCGACTACCTGGTCCGGCGAGGCGTTCCCTTCCGGCAAAGCCACTACCTGGTGGGGTTGGCCGTCCGGCGGGCCGAAAAGTTGGGTGTCCCATTGCGCTCCCTCCCCCTGCCGGAAT
Source organism: uncultured Anaerolineae bacterium (assembly GCA_937942115.1). Classification (GTDB taxonomy): domain Bacteria; phylum Chloroflexota; class Anaerolineae; order B4-G1; family DUEL01; genus SpSt-77. The sequence continues at coordinate 6,344 of CALDFY010000275.1, forward strand.
TCCAGGCCATCTCCCCAGCCTTCGGCCCCGACCTGTATGAAGTCTTTGACCATCACCGGTCCGTGGAAGCCCGCTCATCGGAAGGAGGGACGGCTCTGTCTGCCCTGCGGGAACAGATTGCGCGCGCCCGGGAGGTGCTCAGTTTGGAGTCCAGCACGGAGCGCAGCGGAGTGCTGTGACGTTGGTAGTCCGGCACGGAGCGCAGCGGAGTGCCGTCCAACGCGTTCGTTCGTAGTCAGGCACGGAGCGCAGCGGAGTGCCGTCCAACACGTTCGTAGTCAGGCACGGAGCGCAGCGGAGTGCCGTCCAACACGTTCGTAGTCAGGCACAGAGCGCAGCGGAGTGCCGTCAGCGCCGTTCGTAGTCAGGCACGGAGCGCAGCGGAGTGCCGTCCAACACGTTCGTAGTCAGGCACGGAGCGCAGCGGAGTGCCGTCCAACGCGTTCGTAGTCAGGCACGGAGCGCAGCGGAGTGCCGTCAGCGCCGTTCGTAGTCAGGCACAGAGCGCAGCGGAGTGCCGTCCAACGCGACTCCGCTGCGGACTTTTGGTCGGAAAAACTGCCTTGCTGACGTTCTGAGAAGCGTCAACGAAGGTTGACGCCCGGCGCGAAGCGTAGGGGCAACCCTCGCGGTTGCCCCCAGGGGAGGCCGATTTCCAATCAGCGCCCCGGGCAGCGGGAAGGGGCAACCAAACCCGGCCTTCAATGGATGCATATATGGCGACCGCCAGGGTCGCCCCTACACCACCCCCTGCCCCATTGGGGCGACCGCCAGGGTCGCCCCTACATCCCCCTGCCCCATTGGGGCGACCGCCATTTGCCCTTTCCGGGCTTTTGCCTATAATAAGGCCGATGAACGGGCCCTTCGCTTCCGCCCCAAACCCACGTCTTTGCCAGGTCTTGATCCTGGTGGGATTACTGATTCTCATCGCTTGCTTGCCCACGACATCTGTGCCCTCTCTCACCCCGCCCCCGTCTACCCTCCACCCCTTTCCCACCGCCGCGCCAATGGATACTCCTCCTCCCCCGGATGCCCTCTCCCTGGCCCCCCGCTACGCTATCTCCCTGACGGTGGACGTCGCTCAGGCGCAGATAACGGGTGAGCAACAGGTCCGCTACACCAACACCGAGGACGTCCCCCTGCGCGACCTCTACCTCCGCCTCTTCCCCAACACCCCCGGCTACGGCGGGGAGATGAGGGTGACCGCCCTCCGCCTGAACGGAGAACCGGTCAGCCCGGAGGTCCGGCTGGGCGGGTCGGCGCTGCGCCTGCTCCTGAACCCGCCCCTGGCCCCCCAGGAGACCGTCACCCTCACCCTGGCGTTCACCGTTACCGTCCCCCTGACCGACGGGATAGACTACGCCCAGTTTTCTTACGTGCGCGGCGTGATGGCCCTGCCCAACGTCTATCCCCTGATCCCCGTCTACGACGACGAGGGCTGGAACGTGGAGATCGCGCCGGAATACGGGGATGCCGTCTACTCCGACGTCGCCTTTTATCAGGTGGAGGTGACCGCGCCCCCCACGATGACGCTGGTGGCCTCCGGGATGTGCACGGCGCCGGGGGCCGGGCGCTGGTCCTGCCAGGCCGGGCCGGTTCGGGATTTCGCCCTCATCCTGGGCGACGACTATCAGGTTGCCCGCCAGGTCGCCGAAGGGGTCGTCGTCAACAGTTACTTCTACTCCGACCATCGGGAAGGCGGTGAGCAGGTCTTGAGGATAGCGGTGAACGCTTTCACCCTCTATTCCCGTCTCTTCGGGCCGTACCCGTATGAGGAACTGGACGTGGTGGAGACCCCGACGCGGGCCGGGGGGATAGAGTACCCGACCCTGGTGGTCATCTCGGACCGGCTCTACACCGGCCATCCTCGCCTGGAGTGGGTGGTGGCCCACGAGGTGGCCCACCAGTGGTGGTACGGCGTGGTGGGGAGCGACCAGGTGGACGAGCCCTGGCTGGACGAGGCGCTGACGCAGTACACCACTCTGCTCTACCACGAGTTCCTCTACGGCGCCGAGAGCGCCGCCGAGATTCTGAAGAACGACTTTCAGGCCACGTATGACCGGCTGGTGAAAGAGGGACATGACATGCCTGCCGGACTGCCGGTCGCCGCCTATCCCCGGGACTTCTACAGTCCGGTGGTGTACCGAAAGGGCGCCCTCTATTTCCACGCCCTGCGCGGTCGGGTGGGAGACGAGAACTTCTTTGCCATTCTGCGGGCGTACTACCGCCGCCACCGCTACGGCATCGCCACCCCGGACTCCTTTCTGGCGACGGTCAAGGCGGTGACGGGGAGCGAGCACCGGGACCTCTATGAGCGCTGGATTCGGGGGGTTTCGCGGGGAGAATGAGGGCCTGTCCCTCACACCTCTACCCAGAAACTCACCTGTCATTCACGCAAGATGAATTCTTGCGCTACAAGTTTCTGGGTAGCCGCCCGCCACGCTTCGCTTTGCTTCGGCTTCGCCTACCCGGAAACTTTTGGCCGCAATGGGCCACCGGCCCGCTTCGCCCGATGCGAAAGCATCGGGCTCATTCTACGAAGCCCCTTCAGGGCTACCGATGGCTGGGCAGAAAGCCATTTTCGGCGATTTTCTAACAGCCCACCCTGAAAAGGCCAAACTTCAGGAGAGGTTTTGCGGCGGCCGAAGGCCGCCGCAAAACCTCTCCCCTCTCCCTCCCCTCCCCTGAAGTTTGGCCTTTTCAGGTTAGGCTGTTAGAAAATCGCCGAAAATGGCTTTCTGCCCAGCCATCGGTAGCCCTGAAGGGGCTTCGTAGAATGAGCCCGATGCTTTCGCATCGGGCGAAGCGGGCCGGTGGCCCATT
>CALDFY010000276.1 GCA_937942115.1 uncultured Anaerolineae bacterium
GACGCACGTGCTCTTGTTCGTGATCGTCCACCTTTATGAAGGTGCTTAGAAAGTCACCACGAAGGCACAAAGACACCAAGAAACGGAAAAATTTCTCGCTTTTTTCACCCTTTAGACACTTTGTGCCTTTGTGTCTTGGTAGTTTATTGCCTTGCCTCGACTTTTTAAGCAATCTCCTTTATCCCATAGGCGTTAACTTAAGGCTGGCTTCGGCTCTCCGCTTCCCGCCGCCTCGGGCGCCGATGGGAAATCGGCCTCCCTGGACGCTTCGCGCCGGGCGTCAATCTGCGTTGACGCCCTTCTCAGGAGGTCGGCGAAGGCCGACCTTGTTGCGAACGAAGTGAAGGGACCCGGCCGAAGGCCCAAAGAGGCTGGCTTCAGTCAGCGCCCGAGGCGGCGACCCAGCCGGCGCAGCCCCTTAAGTTAACGCATATGGGGACCGGGGGAGGGGTGAGGCCAGCGCGCCGAAAAAGTGAGTGCCATTGGGCTTTTAGCCCCTGGCGTGGGTAGTTAAGCCTCTGCTGCAGGTCATTGCGATTGTTCTCTGAACAGCACTACTGCCTGAGAACAGGCATCAGGAAAGGCAACAGCAATTATCGCCGAAAGGGGCGGGTAGAACTGACGGGCATCCGGCGCGTGGAGTTGGACGTACCAGAGCCCGTGCGCGCCCGCCGGGAGAACGGCCTGCCAGCGCCCGGACGGGTCGGAGAAGAGAACCCGGTCATCCGTATTCCGTGTGCCGTGCTCCGTTGTCCAGATGTGCACCGGATACCCCTCCAGTCCGTGTCCCTCCCGGTCCAGGACGGCCCCTATCAGCATGGCCCGGCAATCCAGCGTCCTGCTGACCGGGCCCGTCTCTACCGTCGCCGTGAAGGGAAAAACGGGCTCCGGCGTCGGCGTCAGCGTGGCCGGGTGCAGGGGCGTCGGGGTTGGCCTCACCCATCCCCCGGCGGCTTCGCCGCCACTCCCTCCCCTCTCCTGACCTTCGGTCAGGAGAGGGAAAGGGGTAGGGGGTGAAGTGGGGCGCGGCGGAAACGGGTTCAGGGCGGACGTCGGGTTCAGGGCAATGAGCAGGTAGAAGATGACCACCGCGCCCGTTGCCAGCAGCAACAGCACTGCCAGAGCGTTCAATATTGCGTGCTTCGTATTCCGTACCCCCTGCAACCTGCTCCCTGCGACCCGCTCCCTGCTACCGGTTCCTCCATTCCTCCCAGTTCAGCGTGCAGGTGATGTAGCCCAGGGAGCGGGTGGCCCAGTCCCCCAGTTGGACCTGAATCCAATCCGAGACCGGGCGGAAAGTGCCGTCCGGGCTGGGATATTTGTCGTAGACGCGCACCCGGATGTCCAGCGCCCGGTATGCCGAGGGGTCGCAGGCCCGCTCCCACGCCGCCCCGCTCTCGTACATCAGGTTGTAACGGGGGTCCGCCCCGGCGACCTGGTCCAGCGTCTCCGGAACCCCCGGACAGTTCACCGCCACATGGTAGCCAGGCAGCGGGTTCCCGTCCAGGTCCTGCAGATGCCCCGCTACCCCCGACCAGGGGATACCGTAGAGGTTGGCCCGGTACGTCACCTCACAGGTGAACGGGTAGGGCGCGCGGGTGGCGCGGGGGGTGGGCGTCGCCGTGGGCGGCCAGGTGGGCGTCGGCGAGGGCGTGCGGGTCGGTGTCCGGGTCGGCGTGGGCGAAGGAATCGGCGTTGCGGTGGACGTCGCCGTCGGCGTCCAGGTGGGCGGCAGAGCCGGCGTGAAGGTCGCCGTGGGGGTCGGCGTGAACGCCGCCGGACGGGCCGGCCCCCCGGGCGGCGGGAACGGATTGAAGGGCACATACGGGTTGACCAGGATGACCAGGTAGGCCAGCATCAGGAGCCCCGTCAGGCCCAGGAACAGGATGCTCAATCCGTTGAGGAGGGAAGCGCTGCGCATTTCACGGGTTCCGTGTTCCGCATTCCGTACTCCGTATTCCGTAGTCCGTCATTCTACGAAGCGCTCAATGACGGCCTGGTTCCAGAGGCTTTCCAGCCACCGCTGAACGGCCTGGTCCCAGAGTAACTGGCGGTGTTCGGGACTGAGCGGTTCGTCCTGCTTCCGCTCCAGGGTCTGGACAATGTGGTAGCCGAACCGGCTCTGGACGACCGGGCCGACCTGTCCAGCCTGAAGGCTGAAGGCGACCTCCTCCACCTCCGGCGCCAGCAGGATGCCGCGCGGGAACCAGCCCAGGTCGCCGCCGGCGTCGCGGGTGCTCTCGTCCTGGGAGTAGGTGCGGGCCAGTTGGGCGAAATCGGCCCCGGCCCGAATTTGGCCCAGCAGCGCCTCGGCCCGCTCCCGCGTGTCCACCAGGATGTGGCGGGCGTGGACCTGCTCGGCCCGTTCGGGCACCGTCGCCTGGACGTGCTCCAGGACCCGCGCCTGCAGGAGTTCCGCCCGCAACTGCACCCGCAAGTCCTCCAGCGTCATCCCGCTGCGCGCCAACCGCTCCTGGAAGGCTTCCTGGCTTCCGGCGTCCTGGACCAGTTGGGCGATGGCGGCCTGGACGTCCCCTTCGCCGACGGCGATGCCCATTCCGGCAGCGGCCTGCTCTATGAGGACCTGTTCTATCATCCACTCCAGAATCTTCGCCCGCATCTGGCGGAGCCGCTCCTGTCCCTCGGGGCTGGAAACGTCCACGCCGGAGGCCGCCAGCATGTCCTGGTACTGGGCCACCTGTCGCTCGTAGTCCACCAGATAGATCGGCTGGCCGTTGACCCGCGCGGCCAGCGGGCGCTCCGGCGTGGGCGGGAGCGGCGGCGCGGTGGGCGCGGGCAGCGTGGGCGACGGCGCGCTCTGCGCCGGGCCCGTCGGCGGCGGCATCGTGCAGGCTCCCAGGAGCAGGAAGAAAAGGAGAAGGGCTCGTTTCATGGCATACTCCGTATTCCGTATTCCGTGTTCCGTATTGCGTGAGCGTTCTCACACTTCCTCACCCCACCCCCAGCGGCTTCGCCGCTACCCCCCCCTCTCCTGACCCTTCGGTCAGGAGAGGGGGAGGGGTGAGGTAGAGAAAATATCGTTAATCTGTGCCTCCGTGTTTCTGGGTCTTTGTGTGAGGTATCTACCGGCCGGGCGGCCGGCGTTACGGGGCCGCCAGGGCCTGCCGCACCCACCCGGCCCACTCCTCCGGCAGTTCCGAGAGGTCCGGCCGGAAGTTTCCGTCCAGAATCCCCAGCAGCACTCGCGCCAGCGCGCGCAGTTCCTGTGGCGCGCTCGCTGCGCCTGCCATCCCCTCCGCCAGCGCGCGCCACTCCTCCCGGGCCGGGCCCCCCGCCCGCGCGGCCCGCACCGACTCCCGAATCCACTCCTCCGGCGAAAGGGCCCGGGCCTCCCCGCCGCCTCCCGCCGCCTCCCACAGGGCATCAAAGATTGCCGCCCCCAGCGCCTGCCGAACATCGGATAGAATCTCCGCCAACTGCTCCGCGTCCGCCCGCGCGCCCATCCCGACCAGAATCTCCAGCGCCTGCCGGAGCGCCCGGATCCCTTCCAGGGCCTGTCCCTGGGCCAGCAGGACCTGCCCCATCATCGCCAGCGTGGCCGCTTGGCCCTGCCGGTCGCCCAGCGCCTCTGTGATCGCCAGCGACTCCCGATACAGTTCCATCGCCCCCTCCAGGTCGCCCCGCAGCGCCAGGATTCCGGCCATCCCGTGCAGCGTGGCCG
>CALDFY010000277.1 GCA_937942115.1 uncultured Anaerolineae bacterium
CGGGCCCAGCGGGAGATTGTCCGGAAGGGGGGGTCTGAGGGCCGCCGGGCGGCTTCTCGGCCCAATTGATATAATTGTAAATGTACAGCGTATGGCCCGGCTCAAAACCGGGTTGGGGGTATTTTTGTCCAAAGTCCAGTATGAACTATCCCGGTCGCAAAGAGCGCAAAGAAATCCAAAAGTCTTTACGCGCTTGGCAATTCAAACCATCCCAACCGCACAGGTGGGCCAATTGTGGGCCCTTGGGCACATCTTCGTCAATCAGTAGTCGGATTCGGCTCATTATCCCTCATAATCAGGCGAAATCAAAGGGAGGGACTAGGGGAGAACCACCTGACCTTTTGGGCCGATCGTCCAACCGTGTTCCTTCATCACCTGTTCAGGTCGGTTCTCTTCAATGAATCGCTCTATTTCCTCATTAGGGAACCGCCTCCTACTTTCTCGGCCGGTACTGGATCGCCTCCGCCAGATGGGCCGTCTCTATCCGGTCGCTGCCGGCCAGGTCGGCGATAGTGCGGGCCAGTTTGAGGATACGGTGGAAGGCCCGCGCGCTCATCTGCAATTGCTGCATCGCGGCCCGCACCAGCGCCCGCCCGCTCTCATCCAACCGACAGTACTCCCGCACATCGGTGGGGCCCATATCCGCATTGCAGGTCAGATGGGTGCCCGCAAACCGCCGCCGCTGCATCTCCCGCGCCCGCTCCACCCGCTCCCGAACCGCCGCCGACGGCTCTCCCCGCCGGTCGTCGGTCAATTTCTGATAATCCACCCGGGGCACTTCCACGTGGATGTCTATCCGGTCCAGCAGCGGCCCCGAAATGCGCTTCTGGTAGCGGGCAATGGCCGCCGGACTGCAGGTACATTCCCGCACCGGGTCGCCGTAATAGCCGCAGGGGCAGGGATTCATCGCCGCAATCAGCATGAAGCGGCTGGGGAAGACCAGCGTCCCGGTGGAGCGGGCGATAGAGACGATGCCGTCCTCCATCGGTTGGCGGAGCGCTTCCAGCGTGTGCGGGTTGAACTCCGGCAGTTCGTCCAGGAAGAGGACGCCCCGGTGGGCCAGGGAGATTTCGCCCGGACGGGGCCAGTGCCCGCCGCCGACCAGCCCTGGATAACTGATGGTGTGGTGGGGTGCCCGGAAGGGCCGGTGGCGGATCAGCGGCGTATCCGGCGGCAGGAGGCCCGCCACGCTGTAGATTTTGGTCACCTCCAGCGCCTCCTCCAGCGTCATCGTCGGCAGGATGGACGGGACGGAGCGGGCCAGCAGGGTCTTGCCGGCCCCCGGCGGCCCGACCATCAGCACGTTGTGGCCGCCCGCGGCCGCCACTTCCAGCGCCCGCTTGACGTGCTCCTGGCCCTTGATGTCGGCGAAATCCGCCGCGTAGGCGGGCGGGGGCAGGGCCGTCAGGTCTTCGGTGGGACGGTAGGGCGGAATGCGCGCCAGGCCCTGCAGATGGGCCGCCAGTTGGCCCAGATTCTCCACCGGATAGACTTCCAGCCCGTCCACCAACGCGGCTTCCGGCGCGTCCATCGCCGGGACGAAGAGCCGTCGCAGCCCCTCCTGGCGGGCCAGCGCAGCAATGGGCAGGACACCGGGGATATGGCGGACGGAGCCGTCCAGCGAGAGTTCACCGATAAACAGGGAGTCCTCCACCTCCTGGGGCCAGACCTGCTCCGAGGCGACCAGGATGCCCACCGCAATGGGCAGATCGTAGATAGGGCCCTCTTTGCGGATGTCGGCGGGGGCCAGATTGATGGTCAGCCGGGTCCGGGGGAAGTGCAGGCCGGTGTTTCTGAGGGCAGTCCGTACCCGCTCTATGGACTCTTTGACGGCGGTATCCGGCAACCCCACGATGGTGAGGGACGGCGCGCCGTGGGAGACATCCACTTCCACCTGGACCAGGATCCCTTCCAGGCCGATGAGGGCGCAACTGGTGACTTTGGCCAGCATACCGATTCGCCTCCCTGCCAGGTGCAGGATAAGTTTACCACATGCGGGGGGATGGGGCAAGTGAGCCTCCCCCCTCCACCTTACCCCCGGCCCTGAACTTTGGCTTTTTATGAACCATCCCGCCCTGCCACTCCACAATTGGTTGGTATCTTTCCAACCATGTGGTATAATTCAAAACGAGGGCTGGGCTATGGACGTGATACAGGGAATGCTCAATCTGGTTACCGCGCCTCCGGGGAACCTCTACTACCACCTGGCACTCCTCTTCGTCATCCAGATTTTCCTGGCGGTGGGATGGGTTGAGTGGCGACGGGCCGGGAATGCCCGCCACTTCGCGGCCGCTGCCGGTATGCTGGCGACCCGCGTGGTGCTGATCGGCGTCAGCGGAATGACCGGCACCGGTTCCTTTTCGCCGACGGCTGTGCTCCCTCCGCTGGAGCGGTGGATGGACCTGGTCCTGATCATCCTGGCGGCCTGGGCTTTCCTGCCCATTCTGCGCCGGGCCCGTCTCGCGGGGCAGGCGGCACTGGCCGCCCTCCTCCTGGGAAGCGGTCTGGCCTACATTTTCCTGGCCCTCTACTGGGCACCGGCGGCTGCGCAGGGTATCGTCTACAACGCCACCCGACACGCCCAGGTTTGGGAATGGGGGAGCATCCTGCTGGCCTTCCTGGCCCTCCTGGCCTTTCTCGTCTGGCCCCAACCCGGAAGTGGCCTGGCCGTCGCGGCCGTGCTGGCGTGGCTGGTGGGCCATACGGTTCAGGCCATTTTGCCGCCCGTCACCTCTTACCTGGCCGGAGCGGTCCGGCTGGCCAACCTGATCGCCCTCCCCCTCCTGACCGCGCAGGCCTTCGGGGACGCGCTGCAGTTCGTCGCGGCCCCGTCCCCGGCCTCCGGCCCCACCATCCCCCTCCGGCTTCTGGAACTGGCCCGCCGGGTGGAGCAGGCCCGAGACCCGGAAGCGGCGCTTTCCGCTTCGCTGCCCGAAATCGTCCAATTCCTGGGGGCTACGGCGGGGGCGGTCGGCCTGCCTGCGACCGGCGCCATCCCGGGCGTCCGCATCATCGGGACATTCCCGAGGAGTGCCTCTTCCGGCCCCGTCACATTTCCTCTGGACCGCTACCCCGCGCTGGCCGCCGCGACTCAGATGGGGGATCCACAACAACCTTCCGGCGAAGAGACGGCGTCCATCCTGCACCGCCTGGGCTTCCTGGACCCGCTCTCCCTGCTGGTGGTCCCGATGACGGACGAGGAGACGGTGGGGTTGCTCCTGCTGGGACGGCCGCCGCATTCGCCCCCCCTCTCCGGCGAGGAGATCGCGGTCATCCGCACGACGGGGGCCATATTGGGCAGTGCTCTGGGGAACGCCAGTCGCCGGAGGACGGTGGAGCGGAAGGCCGAACAACTGGCGATGACCTTGCGGGAACGGGAGGCGGAACGGGCCGAGCGGACGGCTACCCTCCAGGAAGAACTGGAGCGCGCCCGTCAGGAAGCGCAGGCATTTGCCCGCCAGGTCGGGTCGCTGGAGGAGGAGGTGGCCCGACATCGGAAACGGGCCGACGAACTGGCCGAACTCCTCCGCCTGCGGGAAGAGCAGGTCCAGAAGGCCGGCGCGGCCGTCTCTCAGATCGCCCTGTACGAAGAAGAGATTCGCCATTTGGCGGAAGAACGGGCGACCATAGAGGCCGAACGGACCCAACTGGCCCAGCAGGTCCAGGAACTGGAAGCCGAAATCTCCCGCCTGCGGGAAGAACTGAAGGCCGCGCAGGCGCAGGTCGGGGCGGAGGCGCCGCCCCCCGCGCCGGAACCGGCTGCCGGCAGCGGCACCCTCATCGCCGACGACCGGGGCAATATCGTCCTGGCCGACCCCGTCGCCTGCCAGTTCCTGGGCCGGACGCAGGAAGATATATTGGGAATGCCCCTGAATGCCCTCTTCCCGGACCCGATGTGGGCCCGGGCCGTCGTTGAACTGATGACCGGTCAGACCGCCAACGGGACCACCGCCTCGGTCACCCTTCAGTACAACGGGCGACTGATCCGGGCCAGCCTGGCCCGGATGAGCAGTTCCTGCGGCGTGGCGGGTTACGGGGTCCTCCTCCATTCAGAAATGTCCCCGGAGGAAGAGCGGCGGGAGATGCTGGCGTCCCTGGCCAACGAACTTCGTACCCCGATGACCTCTATCGTGGGATATACTGACCTCCTGCTGGGCGAATCGGTGGGCATCCTGGGGGAGATGCAGCGCAAGTTCCTCCAGCGAGTCAAAGCGAACATTGAACGCCTGAGCAGTCTCATCAACGACCTGATTGAGATTACGGCGCTGGATACCGGGCGGATTGAACTGGTTCCGGAACCCGTAGACCTGATTAACGTCATAGAAGAAGCGATTATGGGTCTCTCTGCCCGCTTCCGGGAACAGGACCTCTCGGTCCGCCTGGACATGGCCTTAGAACTCCCGCCCATCCGCGCGGACCGGGATGCCCTCTATCAGATTATGCTGCACCTGCTTTCCAATGCCTGCCAGTGCTCCCGCTCGGGGACCGAAATTGTGGTGACCGGTCACCTGGAGGAGGCCGAACGAGGGCTTCCGCAGTATCTCCACGTCTCCGTACGGGATACCGGGGGTGGGATCGCGCCGGAGGACCGCCCGCGCGTCTTCCAGCGGTTCTACCGGGCCGACAAACCCCTTATTCCGGGGCTGGGAGAGACCGGAGTGGGGATGGCCATCGCCAAAGCACTGGTGGAAGCGCACGGTGGCCGCATCTGGGTGGAGAGCGAGATGGGCGTGGGGAGCACCTTCCATTTCATCCTGCCGGTGACCGGGCCGGAGTCGGTGAAATTCTCCGCGCAAAGCCCGCGATGAACGAAACTTCTTCTCTCTCCGGTTGGCGGCTGTTGCTCTCCGGCGGACTGCTGGTCCTGCTGGCCGGTGGGCTGGTGCTGGGCGCCCTGTGGCTGAGCGCCGTAGACCGGGCCCTGGTCCCGCCCCGTCTCCCCACGTCCACGCCCGAAGTGGCCGGATGGGTGACCCCGTTCATCCCGACGGTTTGGGTCCTCTCCCCCACGCCCTTCGGACCGGAGACGCCCTCTTCTCCCGTTCCGTCGCCCACCCTGGGGCCGACGCCGACGCCACCATCGGTGCTGTACCCGACCTGTACCCCACCTGCTGGCTGGCGTCCGTACCGGGTGCAGTCCGGAGATACCCTCTACAGCCTGGCGTGGCGGGCCGGCACATCGCCCCTGTTGATCCAGCAGGCCAACTGCCTGGTGGGGGAAACCCTGACGCCGGGCCGCATCCTGTATCTGCCCCCGCAGTTCTTCGCCACGCCGACCCGGGTACCGTGCGGCCCACCTCCGGGATGGGTCCGGTACATCGTCCAGCCCGGGGACACCCTGTGGAACCTGTCCGTCCGCCTGGGGACTTCCGTGGAGGCCATTCGCTGGGCCAACTGCATGACCGACTACACCATCCGGGTGGGGCAACCGCTCTACCTGCCGGCCTACCCGCCGCCGCTCAGCCCCACTCCCACCCGCTTCCCGACGGCGACCCGGACCCCCACGCCGACGGGCACCTGGACGCCGACCCCGACGCTCACTCCGACGCCAACGGGGACCGTCACGGGGACACCGACGCCCACGGAGAGCCCGACGCCGACCAATACGCCGACAGAAATGCCACCGACGGAGACGCCGACAGAGGCCCCGCCCTCTCCGACGCCGTCACCCATACCCACCCCTTCCCCGACGGCGGAGCCTCCCGTCTCCCCATCTCCGCCGCCGCCGTGAGATGGCCGACAGATTGTACTCCCGTAGCACAAGGTTCATCCTACCAACTGGACTTTGGACTAATTCCCGGAATTGAGGGGTTGGACTTACGGAATTTGGCAATCTGTGGTATATAGAAAGGCGTGAGCATAGAAATCCTTGCTCAATTCCGATCGCAACTCTATGATTTGCTGTACATTTACAAATG
>CALDFY010000278.1 GCA_937942115.1 uncultured Anaerolineae bacterium
TGCGGCGGCCGAAGGCCGCCGCAAAACCCTTCCTCTCTCCCCTCCCCTCCCCAAACGAAGTTTGGGAGAGGGGAGGGGCCGGGGGAGGGGTGAGGCCAGCGCGCCGAAAAAGTTAGTGCCATTGGGCTGTTAGCCTGCGTAATTGCCTGCACCCACAGGCCTGGCGGCCTGCGCTGCAGGCCTTCTCGCACAGAGAGCACAAAAAATGGGTTATCCCGTGTCTCTGTGTCTTTGTGTGAGAGACGCACAGGCAATGTTAGTCGGTGACGGTTCTCTCTCTGTTCGTCCTGCCTTGCTGCAGGAGCCCCTCGGTGACGGGCGGGTGCGCTGCCGGACCTGCGAGCGGCGCTGCCTGCTTCGGCCCGGCGAAATGGGCTGGTGCCGAACCCGCCAGAACCGGGATGGTACCCTGGTCACCCTGATCTACGGCATCGTCTCCTCCCTTTCGGCCAACCCCATAGAGAAGAAGCCCCTCTACCACTTTTACCCCGGCACGGTAGCGCTGACCTCCGGCGCCTGGTCCTGCAACTTCGCCTGTCCCTGGTGCCAGAACTGGGAAATCTCCAAACGTCCCCCGGACGGAGGGGAATTCTATTCGCCCCAGGCTTTCGTGGTAGAGGCGGTCCGGTACGGTTGCCAGGGGACCTCCATCAGTTTCAACGAACCGACCCTCAGCCTGGAATGGGCGCTGGACGTGTTCCGGCTGGCGCGGCAGGCCGGGCTGTATAACACCTTCGTCACCAACGGGTATATGACCGACGAGGCACTAACGCTTCTGGTGGAGGCGGGGCTGGACGGGATGAATGTGGACGTCAAGGGGGATGCCCGCGCGGTGCGGGAGTACTGCCGGGCGGACGTGGAGGTGGTCTGGCGCAACCTGCGGCGGGCACAGGAACTGGGGGTCTGGGTGGAGGTGACGACGCTGGTCATCCCCGGCGTCAACGATGAGCGGGCGGTTCTGGCGGGGATCGCGGCCCGTATTGCTGGAGAACTGGGGCCGGATACCCCCTGGCATCTGACCCGGTACTACCCGGCCTACCGCTTCACTGCCCCGCCGACTCCGGTGGAGGTCCTGGAACAGGCTCACCGGGACGCGCGGGCGGCCGGATTGCGCTACGTCTACATTGGCAACGTCCCCGGCCATCCGGCCGAGAGCACCTATTGCCCGTCCTGTGGGGAGAGGGTGATTCGCCGCTGGGGACTTTGGCAGGTGGAAAACCGCCTGCGGGAGGGTCGCTGTCCGGCTTGTGGGACGCCGGTGGCGGGGAGATGGTAAGAGACGTTCGTAGTGAGCCACGCAGCGCAGCGGAGTGGCGTTCGTTCGTAGTCAGCCACGCAGCGCAGCGGAGTGGCGTCCTCAACAGCACTCCACTCCGTTCCGTGCCTTACTACGAGCAGCCACGAAGCGAAGCGGAGGGGCGTTCAAAGACAAACCCCAGAGGGCGGTCATCCGATCACGGCCAGCACTTCCCCCTGCTGGACCTCCCGACCCGGCACGGCACGGAGGGAACGGACGGTTCCCACACCTGGCGCCCGAAGTTCCAGATGCATTTTCATAGACTCTATGACCGCAATGACGGTGCCGGCCTCCACGCACTGGCCCTCGGAGACGCGCACTTCTACCAGGAGTCCCGGGAGGGGGGCCCGAATCTCGCAGGGGCCTGTCGCCAGCGAACATGCATCCGCCGTTTCCACCCGGACCATCCGGGGGGCCTCCACGGCGGTCCGATAAACCCGCCCGGCCACGACGACCTGACGGGCTTCTCCTCCTTCCTCCCCGACCACTGCCTCGTAGGAGCGTGGCCCCAACAGCAGGGAGAGAAAAGGGCCCTCTAACCCCTCCAGGTCCACCGAGAGAGGCCGCCCGTCCACCCAGACTGTCCCGTCGGGCCGGATTTCTATCTCAAACTGCCGTCCCTCTACCTCAACCCGGTATTTCATTGTCGGTGACGTCAGAGAATCAGACCCGATCGCTTGCCTAAAAGGGCCCGAAACCAGGTCAGAAAATCGCCAGGAGTCCCGATTCGCAGCCCGGACTGCCCGGAGACCTCCGGGTTGTCCAAGAAATGGGAACGATCCAGGGTGACCAAATAGTCCACACCCGCCTCCATAGCAGCGGCCAGGATCGCCGCATCTTTGGGTTGGATGATCTCCGCCGCCCGAATCACGGCCTCAGCGGACGGCGGGGGCACCTGCTCCGGTGGGGAGACCTCCAGCCAGTGCCGGTAGTGAGGGAGTGCTTCCGGCAGTTTCACGGCCAGATTCCTCTCCACTTCTACCAGCACCTCTTCGGAAAGGACGATGGTGACCAGGTCCGCTTCGGCCAGCGCCAGGATGAGATGGGCGGCGCCCCGGGAAGACGCCAGTCCGGCCAGAAGGACACTGGTGTCCAGGAAGACCCTAATCAAGGCCGTACCGCTCCCGGACGTAAGTCTGGCGCTGTTCTTCCAACCCCTCCAGGAGGTCTTCCAGGGTCAGGCCCTTCTGGTGCATCAGGGATTCTATCGCGCGGGCCACATCGGGAGTGACCAGGCGCCTGCGGGTGGCGATGAGGGTGTCATCCAGCCAGATGAGGGAGAGGACATCTCCCTCCTGAATGCCGAGATCGCGCCGGACTTCGGCGGGGATGGTGAACTGGCCGCGTTCCCGGACCTGCACGACGGCGGGGCCACCGAAAGTTCGGATCATCGGGCGCAGCCTCCGGATGTCAGAATTTCTGACATTATATCCCCCTGCCGGAGATTGTCAAATATCCGCTCTACAGCATCTGCTCCCACCGACCCAGCAGGCGCCAGCGGCTCACCGTCTCCTCCCGGCGGCTTCCGGCCCGACGGCGCCAGTCCGCCAGGACGGCCGTCAGCGCGGCAGCCAGGACCTCCTCGTCCTCCGGCGGGGGCGGGACGAGTTTCTCCTCCTCCAGGAAGCGGGTGTGGACCTGCCCCCCGAAGAAGCGGGGGCTGTTCAGAATGGCCCGATGCAGGTCCAGGTTGGTCGTCACGCCCAGAATCTGATACTCGTCCAGCGCCCGCCGCATCCGGACGATGGCGACGCCGCGCGTCTCGCCCCAGGCGATCAGTTTCGCCAGCAGCGAATCGTAGTAGGGGGTGACCGTCATCCCCTCGCAGATGCCGCTATCCACCCGAATCCCCGGTCCCCCCGGCTCCCGCAACCGGACGATGCGCCCGACCGATGGGGCGAAGTCCCGCGCCGGGTCTTCGGCCAGGATGCGGCACTCCAGCGCCCAGCCGCGCGGCCCTATCTCCCACTGTCGGTAGGGGAGTTCCCGCCCGGCGGCGATGCGCAGTTGCGCCTTCACAATATCCACCCCGGTGACCGCTTCAGTGACGGTGTGCTCCACCTGCAGGCGGGGGTTGACCTCAATGAAGTAGAACCGCCCCTCCGGGTCCAGGAGAAACTCCACCGTCCCGGCGCCCACGTAGCGGACGGCCCGCATCAGGATGACGGCGGCCCGGCAAAGCCGCTTGCGCAGCGCAGGCGTCAGGGCGCGGGAGGGGGCTTCTTCCACCAGTTTCTGATGACGGCGCTGGATGGAGCACTCCCGCTCCCCCAGATGAAGTATGTGGCCCCGGCTGTCGGCAAGAATCTGGACCTCAATGTGGCGGGCCTGCTCAATCTGGCGCTCCAGGTAGAGGGAATCGTCCCCGAAGGCGGCCTTCGCCTCCCGACGGGCCAGAGGGATGGCGGCCTCCAGTTCCTCCCGCGACCGGGCGGTCCGGATGCCGATGCCGCCGCCTCCGGCGGCGGCCTTGAGGACTACCGGATAGCCGATCCGGTCCGCTGCCGTCAGCAACTCCCGGTCGTCCAGCGCGCGCTCCGTCCCCGGGAGAACTGGAATCCCCAGCCGCCGGGCCAGCCGTCGGGCGGCGACCTTATCCCCCAGCAGTTCCAGCGTCTCCGGACGGGGGCCGACGAAAATGAGGCCCGCCTCCGCGCAGGCGCGGGCGAACGAGGGCGATTCGGCCAGGAAGCCGTAGCCGGGATGGATGGCCTGCGCGCCGGATTCCCGGGCGACCTCTATGATACGGTCTATGCGCAGGTAACTCTCCCGCGCTGGCGGCGGGCCGATGGGGTACGCCTCGTCGGCGTAGCGGACGTGCAGGGCATCCCGGTCCGCCTCGGAGTAGACGGCGACCGTCTCCAGCCCCAGTTCCCGGCACGTCCGCAGCACCCGGACGGCGATTTCACCCCGGTTGGCGACCAGAAGTTTGCGGATCATACTGGGTTGCGTGCACCGTATTCCGTATAGCGTGTTGGGTCGGACATGCGCTGTTTTGACTCCAGAGAGGATTGCGTTATAATCCCATTGGAGGTGAAGGGATGGAAACGCAACTCACGGTGCGTTTGCCGCGAGAGTTGGCTGAGCAACTGAATCAGGCGTCCAAACGGCTTCGGCGCAGCCGCTCGGAGGTCATCCGCACGGCTCTGGAGGCGTTCCTCGCCGAAGAGGTCCCGGAACGTCCGATAGAGCGGGTCCGCGACCTTCTGGGACAAATAGAAAGCGGCCTGCCCGACCTGGGACAACACCATCGCGAATACCTTCTGCAGCGGTTGCGAAATGGCCGGTGAGTTGCTGCTGGATACCGGCGCCTCTGTCGCTCTGGTGGACCGGAGTGAAAGGCGTCATGCTGATTGTGTCGCCGTTCTGGAAGGATGGTCAGGCCCGATTGTCACGACCGCAGCGGTCCTGACCGAAACCCTCTATCTGGTCGGCCCCTCGTGGCAAGCCCAGCGGATTTGTCTGGAGTTTTTCTACCGCAGCGCGTTCCTGCTTCTCTCATCTTCTCCCGACCTCCGGCGGATTGGCGAGTTAATGCAGAAATATCAGGATGTACCAATGGATTTTGCCGATGCCACTCTTGTTGCCTTGGGTGAGCGATTGGATACTGCCCTGATTTTCACATTGGACAGGCGGGGCTTTTCCGTGTATCGGCTATATGGAACCAGACCGTTTCATATCCTGCCGTAATACGGAGTACGGAATCCGCAGCCCTCTATAGCGGGATATTCCCATGCTTCCGCGCCGGCCGCCGGACCCGTTTATCCCGCAGCATCTCCAGCCCCCGGATAAGCCAGTAGCGGGTCCGGGAAGGACGGACCACCGCATCCAGATACCCCCGCCCGGCAGCGACGTAGGGGTTGGCGAACCGGTCCCGGTACTCCCCGACCAGCCGCCGCCGGACTTCCTCCGGATCCTCCGCCTCCGTCAGTTCCTTCCGGAAGACGACGTTCACCGCTCCCTCCGGCCCCATCACGGCGATTTCCGCCGTCGGCCAGGCCAGGCAGAGGTCCCCCCGCAGCGGCTTGGAACTCATCACGATGTACGCCCCGCCGTAGGCCTTGCGGGTGACGACGGAGAGTTTGGGGACCGTCGCCTCGGCGTAGGCGTAGATCATCTTCGCCCCGTGGCGGATGATCCCCCCGTGCTCCTGCGCGACGCCGGGGAGAAAGCCGGGCGTGTCGGCGAAGGTGACCAGCGGGATGTTGAAAGCGTCGCAGAAGCGGATAAACCGCGCCCCCTTGTCGGACGCGTGGATGTCCAGGACCCCCGCCAGCACCGCCGGTTGCTGGGCGACGATGCCGACGGGATAGCCGCCCAGTCGGGCAAACCCCACGATGAGATTCTGGGCGAACCCGGCCTGTACCTCCAGGAACTCCCCGTTGTCCACCACGCGCCGGATCACTTCATACATATCGTAGGGCTCGGCCGGGTCCTCCGGGACCAGTGTGTCCAGGTCCTCGTCGGCCCGGTCGGGCGGGTCGGTGGGCGGGATGAAGGGCGGGTCCTCGGCGTTGTTGGACGGCAGGTAGGATAGGAGACGGCGCACCAGCGCCAGCGCGGCCATGTCGTCCGGGGCGACGAAATGGGCCACGCCGCTGGTGGTATGGTGGACGCGCGCGCCGCCCAGTTCCTCCGGCGTCACCTCCTCGTGGGTCACTGCCCGGATGACGTCCGGGCCGGTGATGAACATCCGCGCCGTCCCCTCCACCATCACGACGAAGTCCGTCAGCGCGGGGGAGTAGACGGCGCCCCCGGCGCAGGGGCCCATGATGACCGAAATCTGGGGGACCACGCCGGATGCCAGGACGTTGCGGTAGAAAATCTCGCCGTAGGCCACCAGCGCGTCCACCCCCTCCTGGATGCGCGCGCCACCGGAGTCGTTCAGGCCGATGACGGGCGCCCCGTTCTCCAGCGCCAGGTCCAGCACCTTGCAGATTTTCCGCCCGTGGGCCTCGCCCACAGACCCCCCCAGGACGGTGAAGTCCTGGGCGAAGACGTAGACCTTCCGCCCGTCTATCTCCCCCCAGCCGGTGACGACGCCGTCGCCCAGGGGGCGCTCCCGGTCCAGGCCGAACTCCGTTGCCCGGTGGGTGACAAACGCGTCCAGTTCCACGAAGGAGCCGGGGTCCAGCAGTGCCTCCAGCCGCTCTCGCGCCGTCTTTTTGCCCTGCGCGTGTTGCTTCTGGACCCGTTCCGGCCCGCCGCCCGCGCGGGCGGCCGCTTCCATTTCCTCCAGCCGTTGCAAATCCCTGCGCATGTTTCTCTTTGGCGGACGCAGATACACGCCGATGAACGCGGATGTTTCAACTATGTCCGATTCCCAAAAACAGCCTCCACCACAGGTGGCGGAGTCGGGAGCGGAGCGCGGCCAGGATGTAGCGGAGCCGCCGCAGGAACCGCCGCCAGGCCGGGACCGGCGCCGGTTGCGGATACGTCCAGCGCAGAACCGTCGCGCCCCAGGTCAGCCCGGCCCCGAACCCCACACAGACCACCGCGTCCCCCGGCCGGAGCCGCCCCTCCTCCACCGCCTCACAGAGGGCAATGGGGATGGACGCCGCCGATGTGTTCCCGTACCGTTCCAGATTGCTGTAGACCTTCTCCGACGGGAGTTTCAGGTCCCGGACGGCGCTCTCTATGATGCGCCCGTTGGCCTGATGGGGGATGAAGAGGGCCACGTCGCCCAGGGAAAGGCCGGCCCGCTCCAGCGCCTGGCGGGTCGCGGCGGGGATGACCCGGACGGCGAAGCGGAAGACGTCCCGGCCCTGCATCTGGATGTAGTGCATCCGTTCGGCGACGGTCTGGTGGGAGGCGGGGTGACGGCTTCCCCCGGCGGGGAGCATCAGCAGGTCGCCGCCGGAGCCGTCGGCGCCCAGGACGGTGGCCAGGATGCCCCCGCCTTCCGGCCCGGCCTGCAGGACGACCGCGCCGGCCCCGTCGCCGAAGAGGACGCAGGTGTTGCGGTCGGTCCAGTCGGTGATGCGGGAGAGGGTCTCAGAGCCGATAACCAGCGCGGTCCGGATGGCGCCGGATTCCACCATCGCGGCGGCGACGCCCAGGGCGTAGACGAAGCCGGTGCAGCCCGCTGCCAGGTCAAAGGCGGCCGCGCGGCGGGCCCCCAGCGCGTCCTGGACCAGGCAGGCGGTGGCAGGGAAGAGATGGTCCGGCGTCGCTGTGGCGACGATGATGAGGTCCAGTTTCTCCGGCCCGATCCCGGCCACCTCCAGCGCCTGGCGGGCGGCCTGGACGGCCATCGTCGCCGTCGTCTCCCCTTCGGCGGCGATGCGC
>CALDFY010000279.1 GCA_937942115.1 uncultured Anaerolineae bacterium
CCATTGGATTGGGGCGACCGCGAGGGTTGCCCCTACATGCGCCGATGGGAAATCAGCCTCCCCTGGGCGCTCCTGCGCCAGGCGTCAACCTTCGTTGACGCTTTCCGAAGGGACGGCGCAGGCCGTCCTCCGGCCGGAGGCCCAGGGAGGCCGACCTTCGGTCGGCGCCGATGGGAAATCGGCCTCTCCTGGACACCCCCGTGCCAGGCGTCAACCTTCGTTGACGCTTTCCGAAGGGACGGCGCAGGCCGTCCTCCGGCCGGAGGCCCAGGAAGGCTGACCTTCGGTCGGCGCCGATGGGAAATCGGCCTCCCCTGGGGGCAACTGCGAGAGTTGCCCCTACACTTCGCGCCAGGCGTCAACCTTCGTTGACGCTTTCCGAAGGGACGGCGCAGGCCGTCCTCCGGCCGGAGGCCCAGGAAGGCCGACCTTCGGTCGGCGCCGATTAGAAATCGGCCTCCCCTGGGCGCTCCGCGCCTGGCGTCAACCTTCGTTGACGCTTTCCGAAAAGACGGCGCAGGCCGTCCTCCGGCCGAAGGCCCAGGAAGGCCGACCTTCGGTCGGCGCCGATGGGAAATCGGCCTCCCCTGGGGGCAACCGCGAGGGTTGCCCCTACGCTTCGCGCCGGGCGTCAACCTGCGTTGACGCTTCTCAAAGGGTCTGTACTGTTCCTTACCCGGCCCCGTACACCGGTATCGCCGCCCCGTGGACGGCGCGCGCCGCATCGGAGGCCAGAAAGAGAATCACGTCCGCGATCGCCTCCGGCTTCACCCAGCGCGCCGGGTCCGCTTTGGGCATCGCGGCCCGGTTCTGCGGCGTGTCTATGGTGGAGGGCAGGACACAATTGACGGTCACCCCCGTCCCCCGCAGTTCCGCCGCCAGGCTCTCCGTCAGCCGGAGCAGCGCGCTCTTGGCCGCGCTGTAGGCCGCCGAGTTCTTCCCGCCCTCCAGCCCGGCCTTGGATCCCACGTAGATGATCCGCCCGGCCCCCTGGGCCACCATCACCGGCACCACCGGGCGCGTCACCGTCAGCGCAGTGCGGACGTTGAGGTCAAAGAGGGCCTGCCAGGTCTCCAGCGGCGTCTCGTGGACCGGCTGGCCGCCCCGGTAGCCCCCCACCGTGTGCACCAGGACGTCTATCCGCCCCAGGCGCCGCAGGGCCTCCTGCACCATCCCCTGCGCGGCATCGGCGTCGGTCAGGTCCACGGCGGTCGCCAGGTAGTGATCGGGGGAGTCGGCCAGATCGGGAAAGAGAGCCGGCAGCCGGTCCGGCGCCCGGTCCACCAGAATCAGACGGGCGCCCGCATCCCGAAACACCCGGGCCACGGCGGAACCCAGATTTCCTGCCGCGCCCGTCACCATCACCACGCGGTCTGAGAAATCCTCCATCTCCATCCTCCGGAAACGGTTTTCTCACCGCCGATTATACACCGGACTGTTCGCCATTGACAACTCCGGCATTTCGCGCGAAACTAAACGGGCGATGTCCCCGGAAGAGTTGTTGCTGGTGGCGGCGGACGGACGCACCCGCGCCCTGCTCCTGGCCGAACTCCAGGAAGCGGGCTACAACGTCGTCGCGCTGCCGTCGCTGGAGGTGGCGCTGGGAGCCCTGGCGACCGGACGGGTGGACCCCGCGCTGGTCGTGCTGGACGTCCAGGGCGACCCGCGCGCCGACCGGCGCGGCATCGGCCAGTTGCTGAACTTCCTGGAGGAGGACGTCCCGCTGGTGCTGGTGGTGGGGGCCTACGACGCCCGCGCGCTGGCCCCCCTGCGGGCGCGCATCGCCGCCTGGCTCTCCCGCCCCCTGCGGGTGGGAGACGTCGTCGCCGCCGTCCGGCGGATTCGGGGGGACGCGGCGGTTTCTGGGGGACGCCGATGAACGCAGATGGACGCAGATTTTTCGCTGGTGGTCAGTGGTCTGTGCTCTGTACCCCATCCTCCGGGAGGTGAACAATGGATAACCCTCTGGTTTTGCTGTGGCGCGGCATCCGGACGGTGGGCCTGGGGCCGACGTGGAACGGCGTCGCCCATGCCCTCCGCACCCGCTGGGTGGAGGCGAAGTTCGCCGACCCCGAACGCCCTCTCCGGGGACTCCCCCTGCTGGCCGCCTTCCTGCGCCGCATCCCCGTCCCCCCGGGCGCGTTCCCGCCCCCGGGCCCCATCGCGGTAACGCCCGGCCCGCTCCTCTCCGTCCGCCAGGAGGAGAACGCGCTCCAATATCAGTTCGCCAATGCCACGCTGACCGTGTGGGCCATCGCGCCGGATATGATTCGGGTGGAGTGGGCCCTCACCCCCTCCCCCTCTCCCGCTTGCGGGAGAGGGGGAGGGGGCTGGGGGGTGGGGGTGAGGGTCTCCCCCGACGGCCGCATCACCTTCCTGGACGCCGACGGCGCGGTGCTGGCCGAAGAGGCCGCGCCGGTGGGTTGGACCGCTGTAGGGGCAGGGCTTGCCCCTGCCCCAGGGCTTGCCCCTGCGGGCGACCGCAAGGGTCGCCCCTACACCGCTGCTGGAGAAGACCGGCGTCCATCCCGCGCCCTCCTGCGCTGGCGCATCCCCCCCGACGCCCACTTCTACGGCCTGGGGGAACGGGCCGCCCCGCTGGACCTGCGCGGCGGCGTCTACGTCAACTGGAACACCGACCCCCGCACCTACGGCCCCGGCGACGACCCCCTCTACCTCTGCGTCCCCTTCCTGCTGACCCTCCATTCGGACGGACGGCGGGCCTTCGGCCTGCTGCTGGAAAACCCCACCCGCAGCCGGTTTGACCTGGGGCGGACGGACCCGGAGACCCTGACCATAGAAATAGAGGACACGCGGGTCAGGTACTCCATCCTGTATGCCCCCACCGTCGCCCGACTTCTGGAGCGCTTCACGGAAGAGACGGGCCGCCACCCCCTCTTCCCCCGCTGGGCCCTCGGCTACCACCAGTGCCGCTGGTCCTACTACCCCGAAGCGCGGGTCCGCCGCCTGGCCCGGGACTTCCGGGAGACCTACGGCGTCCCCTGCGACGGCATCCATCTGGACATCCACCATATGGACGGCTACCGGGTCTTCACCTGGGACCGCCGCCGGTTCCCTGACCCGGCGGGGCTGATCGCCGACCTGCATGCCCAGGGCTTCAAAGTCGTCACCATCGTAGACCCCGGCGTCAAGGCAGACCGGAAGTACCATGTGTTTCGGGACGGCCTGCGGCGGGGGATGTTCTGCCGGTATCCCGACGGCCGTCTCTTTATCGGACCGGTCTGGCCCGGCAACTGCGCCTTTCCCGACTTCACCGACCCGCGCGTCCGGGAGTGGTGGGGCGACCTGCACCGGGGGCTGGTAGAGGCCGGGGTGGACGGCATCTGGGACGACATGAACGAACCGGCGCTCTTCGGGGAGGACGACGCGACCATCCCGGGCCCCGTCTGCCACAACCTGGAGGGCGCGGGGGGCGACCACCGTCAGGCCCACAACCTCTACGGGCTGAATATGGCCCGCGCCACGGCGGAGGGACTGGCGCGCCTGGCCCCCGACCGCCGTCCCTTCGTCATCACCCGCTCCGGCTGGACGGGGGTGCAGCGCTACGCCGCGCACTGGACTGCCGACAACCGCTCCGATTGGGCGTCGCTCCGGCAGACGTTGCCCATGGTGCTCAACCTGGGGCTTTCGGGGATCGCCTTCACCGGCTCCGACATCGGCGGCTTTGAGGGCTTCGCCACGGGCGAACTCTTCACCCGCTGGCTGCAGATGAGCGTCTTCTTCCCCTTCTGCCGGGCCCATACCTACTTCGCCAGTCCCGACCAGGAGCCCTGGTCGTGGGGGGAGCCGTACCTGAGCATCAATCGGGAGTTCATCCGGCTGCGCTACCGGTTGCTCCCGTACCTCTACACGGCCCTCTGGCAATGCACGCAGACGGGACTGCCCATCGTCCGCCCGCTCCTCCTGGCCTTCCAGGACGACCCGACGACCCACGCGCTGGACGACCAGTTCCTCTGCGGGGACGCGCTGCTGGTGGCGCCGGTGCTGGAAGAGGGCGCGACCCGGCGGCGGGTCTATCTCCCCGCCGGGCGCTGGTACGATTTCTGGACGGACGCCGTCTATGAGGGGCCGCTGTGGGTGGAGGCGGAGGCGCCGCCTGAGCGGATTCCCGTCTTCGTGCGGGCGGGGGCGGTGGTGCCGACCGGGCCGGAGATGGACTACGTGGGCCAGCGCCCGACCGACCCGCTGACCCTGCACCTCTACCCCCCGGCGGAGGGGGAGGAAGGGGTCAGTTTCCTCTACGAGGACGACGGGGAGACGCCCGCCTACCGGGACGGCCTCTACCGTCTGCACCGGTTCACCCTCCTGGCGGATGGCGACGGAGTGGTTCTGGAATGGACGACGGAGGGGGCCTACGACCCCGGCCCCCGGCGGGTGGAGGCAGTGGTCCACCGGGGCGCGGGCCGGGAACCGGCGCGCCTGGAGGACGTCGCGCCGGGGAGGTGGAGGACAACTCTTTAGGAGTTGTCCTACACATAAAGAAGCACAGGGTCATTCGGGCTGAATTTGGCTCCGTGCCCTTGCATCCTTCCCCAAACCCGGTATATTTGAATCTGTCCACCTTGCGGATGCTGAGCCCGACGGTTGACCATTGGGCACAAACCAATAAAAAAACCGCAGGCTTCCGCCTGCGGTTCAGGTCGCGGGGGCAGGATTCGAACCTGCGACCTTCAGGTTATGAGCCTGACGAGCTGCCACTGCTCTACCCCGCAATGCGCCTATATTATACCGCGCTTGTCTGGATTCGTCAAGGGTAACCAGCGGCTTTTATCCCAAAACTTATCCCAAACCCGATTTGGGATATTTTCGCCTCACCCCACCCCCTGACCCCCTTCTATGATGTTGCTTTTGTCAAGTGGGGGTAAATAGACGCGCGGGCCTAACCGACCCCACGGGTCGCTTCGGAATATTCTTTAACACCAACGAGACAAAAGCAAGGTCCCCCGCCGGCGGCCAGGACCTTCCCTCC
>CALDFY010000280.1 GCA_937942115.1 uncultured Anaerolineae bacterium
GAGTTCGTGCCGGAGATTGTGGCGTTTACCTGCATCTATTGCGGCTACATGGCGGCGGATACGGCCGGAGCGCTGCGGCTGAAATACCCCTCCAACGTCCGGCTGGTGCGGCTCCCCTGTACCGGTAAGGCCGACATCCGCTACATCCTGGAAGCCTTTGAAAAGGGGGCCGACGGGGTCTACATTGTCGCCTGCCCGCTGGGCAACTGCCACCACGTGCACGGCAACGAGCGCGCGCTGGCGCGGGTGAAGTACACCAAGGCCCTGCTGGACCGAATCGGTATCGGCGGGGACCGGTTGGACATCGTTTTCGTCTCCGGCGGCATGGGAGCCACCTTCGCCGAGGCGGCGCGGCGGATGACGGAGAGGGTGAAAGGGTTGGGGCCGAGCCCGTTGAAAATGACAAAATGATCAAATGACCGAATGAGCAGAATGACCAAATACCAGTGTTAAGGAGGCAGGATGCAGCGGGCATATCCGGCGCAGGAGAGCAAGCCGCCACGCTTCAGGGAGAAGCGCTCCGACCGGAGGCGAATGGATATTCAGGAGCGAACGTTTCAATTTGCGGTACGCGTGGTCCGGCTGGTGGACCGGCTTCCCCGGACGATAGCAGGAATGGAGGTGGGGCGACAATTGGTCCGGGCGGCAACATCAGTGGGCGCCAATGTGGAGGAAGCCGACGCGGCCGAATCCAAACGGGATTTCGTCCACAAGATGAAGATTGCCCATAAGGAGGCTCGCGAGGCCCGATACTGGCCGGAAATTGTTCAGGCTGCACTGCTGGATGATGATGAGGTGCGCGATTTGATCCGAGAGAGCAACGAATTGATTCATATCCTTCAGGCCATCATCCGCAGCGCCACCGAAAAGCCCAACCAGCCCGCTTAATCCATTCTGTCATTTTGTCATTTGGTCATTCAGCCATTCAGTCATTTGGTCATTTTCCCAAAGGGGGCGGTTATGGAAAGGGACGACGTCGTCGGTTCAGTTCTGGTCGTCGGCGGGGGCATCGCCGGGATCCAGGCCGCACTGGACCTGGCGGAGGCCGGCTTCAAGGTCTACCTGGCGGAGCAGAAATCCGCCATCGGCGGGCACATGGCCCAACTGGACAAGACCTTCCCCACCAACGACTGCGCCATGTGCATCCTGAGCCCCAAACTGGTGGAGGCCGGCCGCCACCGCAACATTGAACTGCTGGTGGATACCGAGGTTCTCAGCGTGGACGGAGACGCGGGCCATTTCACCGTCCGTCTGCGCAAAAAGCCCCGCTACATTGACCTGGATAAGTGTACCGGCTGTGGGGAGTGCGGACAGGTCTGCCCGGTCATCATCCCGGACCGGTTCAACGCAGGGCTGGGGTTTCAGCGCGCGGCGTACAAACTCTACCCTCAGGCCGTCCCCAACGCCTACGCCATAGAGAAGCGCGGCATTGCCCCCTGCCGCAACGCCTGCCCTGCCGGTCAGCGGGCCCAGGGCTACATCGCGCTCATCCGCGAGGGGCGCTACGAGGACGCACTGCGGGTCATCAAAGAAGATAACCCCTTTCCCGGCATCTGTGGGCGCATCTGCAACCACCGCTGCGAGGACGCCTGCAACCGGGGCAAAGTGGACGAACCCATCAACATCCGGGCCCTCAAGCGGTTTGTGACCGACAAAGTGTACGAACGGCCGCGCGTGCCGCCCGAACCGGCTCCGCGTCGGTACCCGCAGCGGGTCGCCGTCGTCGGCGCCGGGCCCTGCGGCCTGACCGCTGCCCAGGACCTGTGCAAGATGGGGTATGGGGTCACCGTCTTTGAGGCCCTGCCCGTCGCCGGAGGGATGCTCCGCGTCGGCGTGCCGGAATACCGTCTGCCCTCGTGGATTGTGGACCGCGAAGTCCAGGACATCGTGGACTTGGGCGTGGAGTTGCGGCTGAACCACCCGGTGAACAACCTGGACGATGTCTTCGCCGAGGGATTTGACGCCGTTCTTATCGCCGTCGGCGCGCACGAGGGGGTCCGGCTCAACATTCCCGGCGCGGACCTGGACGGCGTGCTCATCAACACCCATTTCCTGCGGGACGTCCGGCTGGGGAATCCGCCCAGACTGGGCAAGACGGTGGCGGTGATCGGCGCGGGAGATGTGGCGATGGACGTGGCCCGGACCGCGCGCCGCCTGGGCGCCGAGGTCCACGTCTACTACCGCCGGACCCGCGAGGAGGCCACCGCCGACCCGGAGGAAATGGAGCGGGCGGAGGAGGAGGGCGTTGTCTTCCACTGGCAGGTCACGCCGGTGGAGATTGTGGGGGATGGCAACCGGCGGGTCATCGGGATGAAATGCGTCCGCACCGAACCGGGCCTGCCCGATGAGACTGGGCGCCGCCGGCCGGTCGTCGTGCCCGGTTCGGAGCACTTTATTCCCTGCGACAATGTGATTTTCTCCGTTGGCCAGCGGGCCGGTCTGGCGTTCATCCCGGAGAGCGCCGGCGTTGGCATCACGGATCAGGCGACGGTCGCCGTCAATCCCAACACCCTGGCGACCAGCCGTCCGGGCGTCTTTGCCGCCGGGGATGTTGCCACCGGGACGGCGTTCGTCATTGAGGCCGTCGCCGCCGGGCACAAAGTCGCGCAGGCCATCCACCGTTACCTGCAGGGGGAGGAACTGGAGCCGCCGCCGAAGCCCAAACTGCCGGTCGTGGAACTCTCCCGAGCTGAGATAGATGAGCGAATCGCGCGCGGTGAGGTCCGCATCCAGCCCCGCGTCCCGATGACTGCCTTGCCGGTGGAGCAGCGGCTCTCCACCTTTGAGGAAGTCGTCTCCGGATACACTGACGAGGAGGCCCAGGCGGAGGCGGCCCGCTGTCTGGCCTGCGGTATCTGTTCGGAGTGCCTGAGTTGCTCCTACGTCTGCCAGGCCGGAGCGGTGGACCACGACATGGTGGAGCAGACGATAGAACTGGAGGTCGGCGCCGTCCTGCTGGCTCCGGGCTTTGAGACTTTTGACGCCGAAAAGGCCGGAGAGTATGGTTGGGGCCGTTATCCCAACGTGGTCACGTCCCTGCAGTTTGAACGGCTCCTCAACGCCTCCGGCCCCACCCTGGGCCACGTCCAGCGCCCGTCCGACGGGCGCACGCCGAAGCGCATCGCCTTCATCCAATGCGTCGGCTCGCGTGACCAGAAGCACGACTACTGCTCCTCGGTCTGCTGCGTCTACGCCATCAAACAGTCTATGATGGCGATAGAGCATGAACCGGATACCGAGGTGACGATTTTCCTGATGGACATGCGGGCCTTCAGCAAGGGGTACCTGGACTTCTACCGTCGGGCGCGGGAGCGGTACGGCATCCGCTTCGTGGAGTGCCGCGTCTCGGCGGTGAAGGAGGACCCCAGGACCCGCAACCTGGTCATCCGGTACGTGGACGATCACAATGGGCGGAGCATCCGGGAGGAGGAATTTGATATGGTTGTCCTCTCGGTGGGGATGGAGGTCCCGGAGAGCGTCCGCGACCTGGCCCGGCGGGTGGGCGTGGCGACGGACCCCTACGGCTTCTGCCAGACGGTCCCCTTTGCCCCGCTGCAGACCAGCAAGCCGGGGGTCTTCGCAATCGGGCCGTTCCGGGAGCCCAAGGACATCCCGGAGTCGGTGGTGGAGGCGAGCGCGGCGGCCGGGCTGGCCGGGGCGCTTCTGGCCCCGGCCCGCTGGACCCAGACGGAGCTTGCGGTCTATCCGCCGGAGCGAGATGTGACGGCGGAGCGGCTGCGCATCGGTGTCTTCGTCTGCAAGTGCGGGTCCAACATCGCCGGGTTCCTGGACGTCCCGGCGGTGGCGGAGTACGCGGCCACCCTGCCCGGCGTCGTCCACGCCGAATACAACCTCTACACCTGCTCCCAGGACTCCATCCGGCGGATTGTGGAGCGGGTGCGGGAGTTGAACCTGAACCGGGTCGTTGTGGCGGCGTGCACCCCGTTGACCCACGAGCCGCTCTTCCAAGACGCCCTCCGGCAGGCCGGGATCAACCCCTATCTCTTTGAGATGGCCAACATCCGCAACCAGTGCTCCTGGGTTCACCAGAACGACTGGGATCGGGCAACGGAGAAGGCGAAGGACCTGGTGCGGATGGCAGTGGCGAAGGCGGCCCGGCTGGAGCCGCTTCACCGGGCGCGCGTGCCGGTGGAGAAGGCTGCGCTGGTGATCGGCGGCGGCGCGGCGGGGATGAACGCGGCACTGACCCTGGCCCGGCAGGGTTTCCCGGTCCATCTGGTGGAGCGGTCGGACCGGCTGGGGGGCCATCTGCTCCACCTGCGTCATTCGCTCCAGGAGGCGACGGGGGACGGGGAGCGGATGTGGCTGGACCCGCAGGCGTACGCCCGCGCGCTGGTGGGGCGGGTGATGGCGGAGCCGCTCATCACCGTCCACCTGAACACGGAGGTTCTGGAGACGAGCGGCTTCGTGGGGCAGTACGTCTCCCGGCTGCGGGGGCCGGAGGGGGAGTTGGAGGTCCGCCACGGCGCAGCGATTGTGGCCGTCGGCGGGGTGGAGTACCGGGGGCCGGAGTACGGCTACGGGACGGACCCTCGCATCATCACCCAGCAGGAGTTTGAGGAGCGGCTGGGAGAGGGGCGGGACCTGCCCGATTCGGTGGTGATGATTCAGTGCGTGGGGCCGGCGGAGCGGTACTGCGCCCGGATTTGCTGCACCATAGCCCTCAAGAACGCGCTGATGCTGAAGCGATACAAGCCCCAAGCGCGGGTGACGGTCATCTATCGGGACATCCGGACCTTCGGCTTCAAGGAACGCATCTACCAGGAAGCCCGCCGGGCGGGAGTGGTGTTTATCCGGTATGACTTTGACCGGAAGCCGCAGGTGCAGGGTGCAGATTCAAGATTGCAGGTTCGGGTGTGGGAGCCGGTGCTGGGGGAGGAGTTGGTTCTGGAGCCGGACCTGCTGGTCTTGAGCATGCCGGTGGTGCCGTCGCCGGGGTCGCGCGAGTTAGCGGCGCGGCTGAAGTTGCCCGTGGACCTGGACGGGTTCTTTCTGGAGGCGCACGTCAAACTGCGCCCGGTGGATTTCGCCACCGACGGCTTCTTCCTGGCGGGGATGGCCCACTACCCGAAGTTTCTGGGGGAGAGCATTGCCCAGGCGCAGGCGGCGGCGGCCCGCGCGGCGACCGTCCTGAGCCGGGATTATCTGGAGGTGGGCGGCGTCGTGGCGCGGGTGGATGCCGAAAAGTGCGTGGGGTGCCTGACCTGCGTGCGGATTTGCCCCTACCACGTGCCCCGCATCCGTGCCGACCTGGTGGGGGTGGGGGGCATCATTGGCGCGGCCTACATTGAGCCGGCCCAGTGCCACGGCTGTGGCATCTGCGTGGGCGAGTGCCCGGCGAAGGCCATCCAGTTGCTCCACTACCGGGACGTGCAGATGGAGGCGAAGATAGAGGCGTTGGAAGGGGCGATGGAGTTGGTATATGCATAAAACGGGTTGCGGCGACAGGGAAAAGGGGTATAATACA
>CALDFY010000281.1 GCA_937942115.1 uncultured Anaerolineae bacterium
GCCGGCCCCCAGGTGGCGGGTCAGGTAGGCGACGGCAGGGGTGGGGATGACCCCCGCGTGGAGAACGTCTACCCCCTGGGAGAGCAGGCCGGCGGTGATGGCGCTTTCCAGCATCATCCCGGAGATGCGGGGGTCGCGGCCAATGATGGCCCTCACCCCCTCCCCCTCTCCCGCCTTGTGGGAGAGGGGGAGGGGGTGGCCCGAAGGGCCGGGGGTGGGGGTGAGGGCCCACCCCACCGCCTGCCCGATGCGCAGGGCCAGTTCCGGCGTCAGTTTGCGAGAGCGGTGCTGGTCGGTGAATTCGGTGGTGCCGCGAATGCCGTCGGTGCCGAAGAGTGCGTCCACAAAGCCCTCCTGGGTTCAATGATCTGGGCGCTCCAGTTGGGGATGTTCCTGCTCCGCCAGGGCGAGCAGGTCATCATCCCTCCGGCTCAGGCCGGATCAGCCCTCGCTCCATCTCCTCCTGGAGCAATTTCAGGTCGGCATCCACCATCATCTGGACCAGTTCCTCAAAGGAGACGGTGGGCTCCCAGCCCAGCACCCGGCGGGCCTTAGAGGGGTCGGCGACCAGCAGGTCCACCTCGGCGGGCCGCATATAGCGGGGGTCCTGGACCACGTAGTCCCGCCAGTCCAGCCCCACGTGGGCGAAGGCAATCTCGCAGAGTTCCCGCACCGAGTGGGTCTGGCCGGTGCCGACGACGTAGTCATCGGGGGCGGGTTGCTGGAGCATCAGCCACATCGCGCGGACGTAGTCCCCGGCGAAGCCCCAGTCCCGACGGGCGTCCAGATTCCCCAGCCGCAGTTCCTTCGCCAGCCCCAGTTTGATCTTCGCCACGCCGTAGGAGACTTTGCGGGTGACGAATTCCAGGCCCCGGCGGGGGGAGTTGTGAATCCAGCCCTGACCGACCCCGGCGTGGAAAGTGCCGGACTCTGTGGCGAGGTCAAACAGCCAGCCCCGGTGCGGAACCGGTGTGACCTGGATCACCTCGGAGAGGGGCCGCCGCAGATGTTGCCCCTTCTGCCCCGGCACATTGGGCGAGTTCAGGTTGATCTGGTAGTAGAGGTGACCGTCCCGTTCCTCCACCCAGAGGATCGCCCGCTGGTTCAGGGTGACCTGGGCCAGCCAGTACAGTCCGGCGGCCAGCGGCGCGGAAGCGGTCTTGAAGCCCTTGAACTCATATCGGACGGGGGCCTGCTGGAGGCCATTGCCGGCGTTGTACCCCCGCAGGAAGGCCAGCCGGGCCTCCGGTCCGGCGTTCAGCACCCGCTGAGGGATCCGTTTGTAGCCGGAGCGGGTATAGATGGTATCCCGGATGTAGCGACCGTACTCGTTCGCCCCTGGAAGGTACAACTGGTACACCGGTCCTCCGCCCTCAAACCCACCGGGGGCCGCTGCCATCCGACTCCGGCACCCGATGACCTGTTGGGCCGTTTCCGCCACCTGTTCCAGGAACCGGGCATCCTGGTTGGTAATCTGAATCTTCCCTTCTTCGCTCACGTACCCATCGGCCACAATGATACCCAAAAGCCATGCTTCCGCTTCGGTCATCTGGATGGCATTGGTGGGCGGAGGAAGTTCTATCAGAGCCAGGTGGTCTCCAGGACGGACCTCCTCCGTCCGTCGGGAAGCGGGGCGGCCGTTTTCCTCCACGAACACCTGGTGGTCCGCTGTCGTATGATAGAGGGCCCCCTGCGCCGCCACCCGGTACACTTCCTTGTTGGGCCTGCGCTCAAAACCGTTCCACGTAGCGGTCATGCAGGTCACCCGGGTCCACCCCTTCGCATCCCACACTTCCAGCGGGTCCTCCGGGTCCACCTCGGTGGTGAATCGGGAAGCCGTATGAGGCTCCGTCCGATGAGGGACCACATCCTCTATGGGCAGGATGTCTATCAGGCCGTGGCGCCGGATAATCACCGGCGTCTCTCCGGTGACACATTCATGGTTGAAGAGGATGCCGGAGACGGCGTAGATGCCGAACGACTCCCGGTAGTTGACCGTGATCCAGTGCCCGTAGACCTTCGCCACCCCGTAGGGACTGCGGGGGTAGAAGGGGGTCAGTTCGTTCTGGGGCACCTCCCGGACCTTGCCGAACATCTCCGACGAACTGGCCTGATAGAAGCGGATGCTGGGGTCTACGGTGCGGATGGCCTCCAGCATCCGGGTGACTCCCAGCGCGGTGACCTCGCCGGTGAAGACGGGTTGCTCCCAGGACGTGGGGACGAAGGACTGGGCGGCCAGGTTGTAGACCTCATCCGGCTGGTAGTCCCGCAGGATGGCGATGAGCGACCCCTGGTCCAGCAGGTCGCCGGAGACCAGGGTGATTTTGTCCTGGATGTGCTGGATGCGGGAGAAGTTCACCGTGCTGGTACGGCGCACCATACCGATGACTTCGTACCCCTTTTCCAGCAGAAATTCTGCGAGATACGAACCGTCCTGTCCGGTGATGCCGGTGATTAAGGCTCGGGGCATACTTTCCTCCAGTACTCCAGGGTCTCTCTCAACGTCTGCTCAAAAGGAATCTGCGGCTTCCAGCCCGTGCGGCGGCGGAATTTCTCCGCGCTCCCGTAAATGACGGGCACGTCGGCGGGGCGGTACAGGGCCGGGTCCACTTCTATTCGGACCTCCACGTCAGTAAAGGAGAGAAGCGTTTCCAGAATCCAGCGGATAGA
>CALDFY010000282.1 GCA_937942115.1 uncultured Anaerolineae bacterium
CGGCCCTTCGGGCCGCCGCCGCCACCCCAACCCTCATACCGGCTCAAACTGGCTGTTGTACAACTCCGCGTAGAAGCCCCCGCGCGCCATCAACTCCTCGTGCGTCCCCTGCTCCACGATGTTGCCGTCCCGCACCACCAGGATCAGGTCGGCGTTGCGGATGGTGGAGAGGCGGTGGGCAATGACGAAACTGGTCCGTCCCCGCATCAGTTCGTCCATCGCTTCCTGGATGAGCAACTCGGTGTGGGTGTCCACTGAACTGGTCGCCTCGTCCAGAATCAGCATGGGCGGGTCCGCCAGGAACGCGCGCGCAATGGTCAGCAACTGCTTCTGCCCCTGGGAGATGTTGGTCATCTCCTCGTTGATGACGGTGTTGTATCCCTCCGGAAGCGTGCGGATGTAGCGGTCCACGCGGGCCGCCCGGGCCGCCGCCACCACCTCCTCGTCCGTCGCGTCCTCCCGACCGTAGCGGATGTTCTCCAGAATCGTCCCGCTGAAGAGCCAGGTGTCCTGCAGGACCATGCCGAAGAGCCGCCGCACGTCGGCGCGGGCGAACTGGCGGACGTCATAGCCGTCTATCCGGATGGCCCCGTCGTCCACGTCGTAGAAGCGCATCAGGAGTTTGACCAGGGTCGTCTTGCCCGCGCCGGTGGGCCCGACAATGGCGACCCTCTGGCCGGGCCGGATGCGGGCGGAGAAGCCCCGGATGACCGGCGTATCGGGCACATAGCGGAAGTGCACGTTCTGGAATTCTACCTCCCCGTCCACCTGCTCCAGCCGGACCGGATACTCCGGGTCGGGCGACTCCTCCTCGGACTCCAGGAACTCAAAGACCCGCTCCGCCGCCGCGACGGTCTGCTGGAGAATGTTGGAGATGTTCGCCAGTTGGGTGATGGGCTCCGTGAAGCCCCGGATGTACTGGGTGAAGGCCTGGATGTCGCCCAGCGCGATGCGCCCCTGGAAGGCCAGGTAGCCGCCGGTGATGACCACGCCCACGTAGCCCAGGTTGCTGACGAAGCGCATCATCGGCATCAGGATACCGGAGATGAACTGGGCCTTCCAGGCCACGTCGTAGAGGGCCTCGTTGTACTCGTCAAACCGGCGCAAACTCTTCTCCTCGCCGTTGAAGGCCTTCACCACGACGTGCGCGCCGAAGGTCTCCTCCACGTGTCCGTTCACCTTGCCCAGGTAGGCCTGTTGCCCGGCGAAGAACCGCTGGGAGTTGCGGATGATGACGGTGACCAGCCCGGAAGAGAGCGGAATCACCAGGAGTGCCACCAGCGTCATCTGCCAGGAAATGGAAAGCATCATCGCCAGCATGCCGATGACGGTGACGAACGAGGTGACCGTCTGCATCAGACTCTGGTTGAGGGTCTGGTTGACGGTGTCCACGTCGTTGGTGAGGCGGGAGAGGATTTCCCCGTGCTGGGTCCCGTCAAAGTACCGGAACGGCATGCGGTGGATTTTCTCCATGACGTCCCGGCGCATCTGGTAGGTGACCCGGACCGCGACGTTGGTCATCAGCCAGCCCTGGGCGTAACTGAGGGCCGTAGAGAGGATGTAGAGCCCCAGGACAGTCAGCAGGATGCGACCGATCGCGGCGAAGTCAATGGCCCCTGTGCCGGTCAGTTGGGCGACCAGCCCCTCAAAGAGTTTGGTGGTGGCGGTGCCCAGGATTTTGGGCCCGAAGATGGAGAAGAGGGTGGAGCCGGCGGCCATGACGAAGACGGCCAGAATGGTCAGCCGGTACGGGCCCAGGTAGGCCAGGAGTTTGCGCATCGTCCCGGCGAAGTCGCGGGGCTTCTCCACCGGCCCCATCATCAGATGGCCGGGCCCGCCCCCGGGGCGGCCCATCGGCCCGGGAGGACGGACAAGCCGCTCGGGCCGGAGCCCACCCCCCGGCCCGGCGCGCAGGTCAGCGGCAGGAAATGGACGGTTGGATGGGGTCATAGTACTCCTGCGCAAATTAATTTTGCGCCACGGCCTTCAACTGGGAGAGGGCAATCTCCCGATAGATGTCGCACGTCGCCATCAGTTCTGCGTGGGTCCCCTGGCCGACGATGCGGCCCTCGTCCAGGACCAGAATCCAGTCGGCGTCCTTGATGGTCGCCACCCGCTGGGAGACGATGATGACGGTGCTATCCCCCACGTACTCCCGCAGGGCCCGCCGCAGCTGCCGGTCGGTGCGATAGTCCAGCGAGGAGAAGCAGTCGTCAAAGATGTAGATGGACGGTTGCTTGACCAGCGCGCGGGCAATGGTGAGCCGCTGTCTTTGTCCGCCGGAGAAGTTGGCCCCATGCTGGGCGACCTCCGCCTCCAGGGGGGAGCGGCCGTCGTCACCGGTGCGGGAAAGGATGATGTCGTGGGCCTGGGCGACCTCCAGTGCCTTCATCAGCCGCTCCTCGGGCGCGTCCTCGTCGGCGAAGCGCAGGTTGCTGGCGATGGTGCCGCTGAAGAGATGGCTCTGCTGCGGGACGTAGCCGATGCGGCCCCGCAGGTCCTTCAGCCGCACCTGGCGGATGTCCACCCCGCCGATGCGGATTTCCCCTTCCGTCACGTCGTAGAAGCGCGGGAGGAGGTTGATGAGGGTGGACTTGCCGGAGCCGGTGGTGCCAATGACGCCCACTGTCTCCCCGGCGCGAATCGTGAAGTTGATGTCCCGCAGGACGTCCTCCTCGGCCCCCGGATAGCGGAAGGAGACGCCCCGGAACTCCACCGTCGGCGTGAAAGGCTCCGGGAAGGAGATGGGTGTCTCGGAGTCCTGGATGCTCACGTCGGTCTCCAGCACGTCGGCAATCCGATTGGCCGCGACATCTACCCGGGGGAGCATAGCGAAGAGTATGGAAATCATTGCGAAAGAGAAGAAGACCTGCATCGCGTACTGCAGGAAGGCGATCATATCGCCGATGCGCATCGTGGCCTGGGCTACCTGGTGAGCGCCCACCCAGAGGATGAGCACCGTCAGCCCGTTCATCAGAAGCATCGTTACCGGCATCATCACCACGGCGACCCGGTTGACGAACAGGAAGGTCCCCGTCAGGTCCCGGTTGGCCTGGTCAAAGCGCCGTTTCTCGTACTCCTGCCGGTTGAAGGCCCGGACGACCATCATGCCGGTGAGGTTCTCCCGGGCGACCTGGTTCAGCCGGTCTATGAGGGACTGGATGATTTTGAACCTGGGCAGGGTGATGCTGAAGACCGCCGCGATCAACCCGACCAGGACCAGGACGCCCAAGGCGATAATCCACATCATAGAGGGGCTCTTGGCGGCAGCGCGGAGGATGGCCCCGATCCCCATCAGTGGCGCGAAGAAGACCATGCGCAGGACAAACACCATCACCATCTGAATCTGGGTGATGTCGTTGGTGGAGCGGGTGATGAGGGAGGCGGTGGAAAAGCGGTCCAGTTCGGCGCCGGAGAAGGCCATCACTTTCTCAAAGAAGAGGTGGCGCAGGTCCCGGGCCAGTCCGGCGGCGGTGCGGGCGGCCAGAAAGCCGACGACGACGGCCATCGTGGCCGCCAGCAAGGTGAACAGGAGCATCAGTCCCCCGATGCGCAGGAGGTAGGCATTCTGGATTCGCAGGAGGTCCATCCCGAGGGCCTCGTATTCGGCGCGGACGGCGCGGGCGGCGGCCTGAAGGAGGGCCTTCTCCCCGCCCAGGGCATCAAACCGCCGGTCTATTGCTTCCAGGATGCCCGTTCGTTGCCCGGCGGGCATGCGGGCCAGCAGGGCAAAGAGGTCGGTGCCGGGCGGGAGTTTGGAGAGGTCAAACCCGCCCATCCCCGGCATCAGCGTCCCGGCCTGCTCCGGATGAGCCTGGATTTGTTCTATGCCCATCACCAGGACCATCGCGCGGGCGACGGCCGTCTGAAGGCGCGCCACGGCGGTCGGGTCGGCGGGCCGAAGGACGTAGACCGGCTCCCGGGCCAGCGCGGGGTATTTCCGGACCAGCGCGTCGTAGTCCGGCGAGGAAGTATCCACCAGGACGTACTGGGCCCGGAGGTCGGCCGCTTCCTCTTCGGTCAGAAACAGAGAGAGGCGCTCCAGGGTGCGGGGGCGCATGGCCTGGGGCACGGCTTCCTCCACCCCGCCCTGCTGGATGCCCACGTTGACGATGCGGGACATATAGTCCGGCAGCGACAGGTCGGCGTTGGCCTGAACGAACAGCAGGACGATAATGGACAGCACAAAGAGTCGGTAAGGTTTCAGGTACTTCAAGAGTCGGCGCATGGTTTCTCCGGTCGCAAGTTGCAAGGAGCAGGTCGCAGGGAGCAGGTCGCAGGGGCTATTCCCGGTCCTCGTCCGCTTCCAGCCTCCGCAGGAGTTTGCCCAGGATATGATGGAAGAGGGTTCGCTCCTCAGTGGAGAGGGACTGGAGGAGCTGTTCCAAAACATGGCGGCGGTCGGCCCGGACCTGCTCCAGCAGTTGGGCCCCCTGGGGAGTGAGGGCGACGACAACGGAACGGCGGTCGGTCAGGTCGGGCCGGCGCTCTACCAGCCCTCCCTCCAGGAGCCGGTCCACGATGCCCGTCATAGAGGCCGCGCTCTGATAGGTCGCGGCGGCCAGGTCGCCCATCCGCATAGATTGCCCTTCCGCCTGCTCCAGAGAGCAGAGGGCCATGAACTGAGGGAACGTCAGCCCGTAGCGGGCCAGGTCGCGCGCGAAGCGGGCCCGCAACGCTCCCATCAGTTGAGAGAGGCGTATCCCCAGGTCTTCCAGGTTGTCCTCCATCGGCTCCGGTGAAAAATTCGGGGGCGATGACCTCGCTCCCTGAGCGGTGTTGCTTTACAGTCAAAATATTTTGCGGTGTGAAGTTTACCACTGCGGGGCTGTTTTGTCAAGGGGCGAAAACTGGGGAATATGGGGCGGGGAAAGAGCAGGGGTTTGAGACGGGCGACAGACCGTTCCCCTCAAACGTTTGGGAGAGGACGCGGAAAAACGCGGAGGGACGCGGATTTTCCGTGTTTTCCGCGCTCGTCCGCGTCCTGTTTTCCAAACAGTCAGGTGGGAGTGCGCCGGTTACTCGGCGGGTGGGGACTCCACCGTAATTTCCACGGTCACATACCCGTTATTGTCCGTGACGATGTCGTCGTTGATCCGGAGGTACAGCAGGCCGAACGCATCGGATTGGAACGTCACCCCCCGTCCAACGTAGAACGGATGCCCGTCTTCGCCGATGCGCCCGATCAGACAGCCGCCGACCCCATTGGGCAGCGGGTAGTATGAAGGGGCCGGGTATCGGGAGGGCGACGCTCCCTCCGGCCCGATAAATCCGACTTCCGGCGAGTAGAGCCAGCGTCCCCGGGCGACAATCGTCACCACATCGCCGGGATGGACGAAAATCCCCATGCTCTGCCAGCCCCGGTAGGCATAGACCCGCTGCTCCGTGAGGTCAGCCTTCTGAACGGGGACTCCATCGGCGCGCAGGACGGCGCCCACGAAGATGACCAGCGCCGCAATAGAGAGAGCGATCAACATCCACAGGCGGATGAGGACCTGTAGTTTCATCATGTCACCTCCGGTGAAGCAATACATAAATCCGGCCCTTCGGATTCGGCCTGACGCCGTTCCGTTGTCGGACGGGCTTCTGAGCCCAGTGGCACTAACTTTTCTGCGCGCTCGCCCCACCCCTCCCCCGGCCCCTCCCCTCTCCCGAACGAAGTTCGGGAGAGACCTCACCCCTCCCCCGGCCCCTCCCCTCTCCCGAACAAAGTTCGGGAGAGACCTCACCCCTCCCCCAGCCCCTCCCCTCTCCCGAACAAAGTTCGGGAGAGGGGAGGGGAGA
>CALDFY010000283.1 GCA_937942115.1 uncultured Anaerolineae bacterium
GCCCAGGGGTGAGGCCCAGGGGTGAGGCCCAGGGCGGCTGACTTCAGTCGGCTTCCGGGGCGGCGACCCGACCTCCGCCCATGTCTACAACTCCCCTCCCTTCGCAGCCACCGCCTGCCGGACAGCCTCCACATCCGGGCAGTAGAGGGTGCCCGGTGGGGCTGGCCGGTCCCCGACGGCGATCAGCACCGTCCCCTTCCGGCAGGGAATCGCCAGGTCTACC
Source organism: uncultured Anaerolineae bacterium (assembly GCA_937942115.1). Taxonomy (GTDB): domain Bacteria; phylum Chloroflexota; class Anaerolineae; order B4-G1; family DUEL01; genus SpSt-77. The sequence goes on from CALDFY010000283.1 coordinate 224, forward strand.
ACGTACTCGGCCCCGCCCTCGCGCACGGCGTACTCCCGCTCCGGCCGGAATCCCGCCTCCTTCAGGGTGACAAACAGCCCGTCGGCGCCGGAGGCGAAGAGGTCGTTGATCTCCTGCGCCGCCACAAAGCGGTCCCACGTGGTCTCAATGAAGGTGATCCGCCGCCAGCGGAGGCTGGGGATGGGCCGCTCCAGGCGGACCAGCGGTCCCAGTTGGAGTTGATAGTAGAGGTCATCGGCGCGGGGGTGGTGGGGCTCCTCAGGCAGGAGGTCCCGGCGGTGGGCCAGTTCGTGCCCCCGGACCGGGGCGTACCAGTGGACGGCCCACCCCTCTTCGCCGAAGGCGCGGGTGAAGTAGAAGGCCAGCACGGCGGCCTCGGTGGTGCTGGGCGGGGCATGCCGCACGGGGATGCGGTACCATCCTCGGTCGCGGGCAATCTCAAAGTCCCGCCGGTTGTTCATCACAGCGACCAGGACGCGGTCTTCCGGGTGAAACATCCCAACCCACCGGGTCTATTGGCCTCTCCATCGCTCCAACATAGCGGGCAAACCATTCGGGCTACCTACCCGACAGTTTGGAAAGCAGGACGCGGACGAGCGCGGAAAACGCGGAAAAATCTCCCTTTCGTTCTCACACCAAGACACAAAGGCACAAAGAAAATCAACAAATCTTTGTGATCTTTGTGCCTTTGTGTGAGATGCCGATGGGGACAATCCGCCCAACGGGTTTGCGATGCACGGTAATGGTCACTGTCGCTCCGGCTTCCACCTGGCGAATGTAGTTGCTCAGTTGCTCCTTTAACTCGCGAACACCCGCCGTCAACTGGGTCATCCCGCACCTCCGGCGTGTTGTGTCCACATTCTACTATAAAAGACCCCAAATAGCAATGACTTCGGGTGCTTTGCACCCTACCCAGAAACATACAGGGCGTAGCGCAGGCTGTTCGCCTGCACTGACAGGCCTGGCGGCCTGCGCTACGCAAGCGATTGCAGTTTCTGACTTGCCGGAATGCGCCCTGCGCAATGGGGCACTCGCAATGACACGGTAGGCAGTGACTCTCATACCCTGTCCCCTTTCTGAAGATAACTGCCTTGTGCTTTCTCTCATGGCGTGTTACAATTCCACCGCAATTCACGTTTCACGTCTTACGCCTCGTTTCACGTCTTACGCCTCAATGAAACGATTCCTGATCGCCCTCTTCCTGGTCGCCCTGCTGGTGGGGAGCCTGGCGCCGGTTGCCGCCCAGCAGCCGACGGACCCGGCCGTCGCTCTGCTTTCGCGCATGCCGCCCGCCGCGCGCGTCGGGCAACTCTTCGTCGTCACCTTCCCCGGCACCGACACGTCGGAGACCTCCGCCATCTACGACCTGATCGTCAACGAGCGCATCGGCGGGGTGTTGCTCAGCCCGGAGAACGGCAACATTCTGAACGAGAGGGATACTCCTGCCCAAGTCGCGACGTTGACCAGCCAGTTACAACATCTGGCCTGGGACGCGGCACAGGTCCCTCTCCCTGTTTCTGAGGGGAAAACCGCTCTGAGCCCTTACGTTCCCCTGTTGATCGCCATCCGCCAGGGAGAGCGCATAGGGTTACCGGTCCTGCCGATCAGCGGAACAACCCCTTTGCCCTCCCCGATGGCGATGGGCGCCACCTGGAATCCGACCCACGCCGAGGTGACGGGACAGATTGCCGGGGCTGAACTGGACGCGCTGGGGATCAACCTCTTGCTGGGCCCGATGCTGGACGTCCTGGACACTCCCCGGCCCGGCAGCGCGGCTGACCTGGGGACTGCCTCGTTCGGTGGCGACCCTTTCTGGGTGGGACAAATGGGGCGGGCCTACATCCGGGGCGTTCACGAGGGGAGCGAGGGCCGGGTGGCCGTCGTCCCCGGGCACTTCCCCGGCCTGGGCGCGGCCGATCGCCCGCTCTCCGAGGAGGTCTCCACCGTCCAGAAGTCCCTGGAGCAACTCAAGCAGATAGAACTGGCGCCCTTCCTGGCTGCGACGGGGAGTGGCGAAGCCCTGGAGCGCCCGGACGGCCTCCTGGTCGCCCCGATCCGGTACCGGGGGTTTCTGGGCAACCTCTACGCCTCCACCAAGCCGGTCACCTTTGACCCTCAGGCGCTGCAATCGCTGCTGGCCCTGCCGGAGGTCGCCCTCTGGCGGGAATCCGGCGGGGTTGTCGTGGCCGACGAACTGGGTGTGCGCGCCATCCGCCGGTTCTACGACCCCTCTGAACAGAAATTCAACCACCTGCGGGTCGCTCAGGAGGCGTTTCTGGCGGGCAACGACCTGCTCATCCTCTCCCACTTCGCCACTGGGGACGACTGGGAGTCCCACATCGCCAACGTGAAGGCGACGCTGGCCTTCTTCCGGGATAAGTACGCCTCCGACCCTTCTTTCCAGGCGCGGGTGGACGAGGCGGCATTGCGTATCCTCCGGCTGAAATGGCGGCTCTACGGCTCCCGTTTCACCCTCAGCGCCACCCAGCGGGATGCCGACGCCGTGGCGGGACGGGTTGGCCGTTCCGGGGAGACGGTCGCTCCCATCGCCCGCGCGGCTGTCACCCTGCTCTCGCCGCCCTCGCCGGACCTGCTCCCCGACCCACCGACGCCGGATGATCGCATCGTCATTTTCACCGACGACCGGCAAATCCTGCCCTGCGCGGACTGTGCACCGGTCCCCATCCTCTCCCCCACCGCGCTGGCCGATACCATGGTCCGTCTGTACGGCCCCCAGGCCACCGGGCAGGTTTCTCCCCAGCGGGTCCAGAGTTTCACCTTCAGCCAACTGCTGGACATGCTCAACCGGCCGCCGTCCACGCCGCCCCCGGAATCCACTCCTGTGCCTCAGCCGGTCGCTGGAGCGCTGGAGCGGGCAGACTGGGTCATCTTCGCCATGCTGGATGCGGGGGACCGCGCGTCCCCCTCCGGAGCCGTGCGTCGTTTCCTCTCCGAGCGGGCGGATGCTCTGAGGGGCAAGAAAGTTGTCATCTTCGCCTTCGGCGCGCCGTACTATCTGGATACCACTGAAATCGCCAAACTCTCCGCCTACTTTGGCATCTACAGCCCGGCGCCGCCTTTCGTGGAGGCCGCCGTCCGCGCCCTCTTTGCTGAATTTCCCTTTACTGGCGCACCACCGGTATCCGTACCCGGCATCAACTACAACCTGACCCAGCAGACCCAGCCGGACCCCGGCCAGGTCATCCCCGTCTTCATCGGTGACGAAACGGCGAGCGGGACGCCGGAACCGCCGACCATCTATCAGGGGGACACCATCCGCCTGCGAACGGGGGTCATTCTGGACCGCAACGGTCATCCCGTGCCGGATGGGACCCTGGTGGAGTTCATCCTCACGTACCCGCAGGAGGGGCTGGAGCGGACGGTGCAGGCAACGACCCGGGGCGGGGTCGCCGAGGCGACGGTGACGCTGGACCGGACGGGACAGTTGCAGATTTCCGTCCGCGCGGAGCCGGTGCCGCGCACGGTGCGGCTGGAGATGGACATCCGGGCCGGGGAGCCGGCGGTCATCATCCCCATCACGCCCACGCCCAGCCCGGAACCCCCGCCGACCCCCAGCCCGGCCCCGTCGCCCACGCCGGAGATAGAAGCGACCCCGGAGCCCGTGGTGCCGGAGCGTCCCCTTGACCGGGCGCGCGGTTCGGATTTGATGCAGGGCCTGGGGATCGCGCTGATCGGGGCGGCCGTCAGTTACGCGAGCCTCTGGAAACGCGGGCAGAGCCTCTCCCGGGCGATGAAAGGGGGTCTCCAGGTATTCACCGGGGGGCTGGTGGGCTATCTTCTTTTCCTGGCCCTCGTGGGTATCGGACAACTCCGGCCCTTCGGGGACGTTGGGGCGGCCATCCTGACCGGTATGGGAGCCGTGATCCCGCTGGCCGTTCTGCTTCTCCGCAACCCGTAGCGCAGGCCTCACCCCTCCCCCTGACCCCCCATAAGCGTTAACTTAAGGCTGGCTTCGGCTCTCCGCTTCCCGCCGCCTCGGGCGCCGATGGGAAATCGGCCTCCCCTGGGGGCAACCGCGAGGGTTGCCCCTACGCTTCGCGCCGGGCGTCAACCTGCGTTGACGC
>CALDFY010000284.1 GCA_937942115.1 uncultured Anaerolineae bacterium
CCTCCTGCCGGGCCTTTGCCAGCGCCTCCTCTCCCCAAGGATACCAGTCCACGGGGTTATCGGCGTGCTGGCGCAGATAGGGGCTGGTTTCGTGAATGAGACGGTTGGGCATGGGACTCCTTTTGCCCTCACCCCCTCCCCCCTGCCCCCTCCCCCTCTCCCACAAGTGGGAGAGGGGGAGGGGAACCTCACAAGTGTAGGTTTTTTCGCACCCCTCTCGTTCTGGGCGGGCGGCGGGCTTCTTTGCCCCTCACCCCCCCCTTGCCCCCCTCTCCCCATCGCTCCGCTCTGGGGAAAGAGGGGGGAAGAAAGAGGATTTTTGGGCGGGCGGCTTCGCCGCCCGCCCAAAAATCCCCCTCCTTTCTCCCTTCCCCTCTCCCGAACTTCGTTCGGGAGAGGGGAGGGGTCGGGGGAGGGGTGAGGCCTCTGCCGCCGAAAGGCGAGCAGGAGAGGGAAGGGGTAAGGGGTGGGGTGAGGGCCGGAATGGGCATCCCCCGCTCCCCGAAAAACCTGCACTTGTCAGGGAGGGGGAACGGGGGTGGGGGTGAGGGCTACAGATACTCCGACCGGATCCCCCACCAGTACATATCCGCCAGGCGCTGGTGCTCCTGGCGCAAGCGGACGTAACTCTCGTAGCGGTGACGGTGGACCTTCCCGGCCTCCACCGCCGCCTTCACCGCGCACCCCGGCTCCACGGTGTGGGTGCAGTCGGAGAAGCGGCAGTCGGCCACGTAGGGCGCGATGTCCGGAAAATAGGCGTCCAGTTCCTCCGGGTCCACGTCAAAGAGGGCCAGGGCGCGGATGCCCGGCGTATCGGCGACCCAGCCGCCCCGGTCCAGCGGGAAGAGTTGGGTGACGACGGTGGTATGGCGGCCCTCGCCGGTGGCCTCGCTGACCTCCCGCACGGCCAGCCCCAGCCCCGGCTGGATGGCGTTGAGGAGACTGCTCTTGCCGGTGCCGGAGGGGCCTACCAGCGCCGAGACGCGCCCCTCCAGTTGCCGGGCCAGGTCCTCCACCCCTTCCCCTGTCTCCGCGCTGGTGTAGAGGACGGGGTAGCCGATCTCCTCGTAGATGCCGAAGAGGTTTCGGGCCTCCTTCCGGCCCACCAGGTCTATCTTGTTGGCGCAGACGACGGCGGGGATTTTCTGGAGTTCGGCCCCCACCAGGAGCCGGTCCAGCAGGCGCAGGTTCGGCTCCGGCTCCGCGCAGGCGAAGACGAAGACGGCCTGGTCGGGGTTGGCCAGGATAACCTGCTCCCGTTCGGCCAGGTACCCCTCCCGGTCCCAGGAGCGGGAGCCCCGGCCGCCCGGGGGCGGGGCCAGGCGGGCCAGCGCGCGCTCCCGGGGGAGCACCTCCTCAATGACGCCGACGCCGCCGGGGGCCAGCCGTATCCGGACCCGGTCCCCCACGGCGACGGGGTCGGTATCCAGCCGCCGCTTCTTCAGCCGCCCCCGCAGGTGGCAGACGAAGTCCCCCTCGGGGGTATGGACGGTGTAGAAGCCGCTCTGGGCGCGGATGATGAAACCGTATTGCGTATTGCGTGTTCCGTACTCCGTCATTTGCATCAGGAGATGGCCCTCAGGTTCTCCTCCACGGTGCGGATGCGGGGGTGATCGGGCGGCAACTTTGCCCGGAGGATGTGCAGCGCGCGCTCCAGGCATTCCCGCGCCCCGGCCAAGTCGCCCAGGGCCCGGAGCACCAATCCCAGGTTGTTGACGTCGCGGGCGACGTTGGGGTGGTCGGGGCCAAAGTTGGCTTCGTCTATCCGCAGCGCGCTCCAGGCACTCCCGCGCCCCGCTATAGTCGGCAGTATTCCACAGGTAGTAGCCCAGTTCATTCCAGAGGCGGGCTATCTCCCCCGCCGCCTCCCGGTCTTTTTCTGGCGGGAAAAGAGGCTCGGCGCGCTCGGCGGCGGCGCGGAGGTGGGGGAGGAGGGGAACAAAGAGAGAGTAGTTGCCGGTGCGGTCAATATGGTCGTTGGTCTCGGAGGCGAGGGCGGAGAGGGCGGAGAGGAAGGCCCTCACCCCCTCCCCCCTGCCCCCCTCCCCCTCTCCCGCGGGGCGGGAGTGGGGGAGGGGGGTTGGGGGGGTGAGGGTGAGGGCAAAGCCCCCCTCCCCCTCGCCCACTTGTGGGAGAGGGGGAGGGGGTTGGGGGGTGGGGGTGAGGGCCAACACCTCCGCCAGCCGCTGCAACTCCTCCCCCCGGCCAGTGAAGAGCGCGTTGCGGGGAAAGGGGAGATAAGAGCCGGGGGGCAGGTCGCCGGGGAGGGTCACCTGGCGGCGCAGGCGGGCCACCTGGTCGGGCCCCAGAATCACCTGGTTGCCGTAGCCAATGATGACGACGGAACCGGATATGTCGCCCTGAGCGGTCAGTTGGCCCTGAATCAGGGCCTGCTGCAGGGCGTCGGCTTTCTCCGGGCCCAGAGTCTCCCCCTGCTCCAGCCACTGGAGGACCTCCCGCAGCATTGCCGTCTGCTTCCGCTGCTCCTCCCGAATGTCCCGGACAGTCCGGGCGATGACCGGCAGGGTGAACTCCTTCAGGGGGGAGACGGCCCGCAGCAGCGCGTCGGTGTAGAGGCGAGCGGCCTGCTCTCTCTGGGTGGAGGTA
>CALDFY010000285.1 GCA_937942115.1 uncultured Anaerolineae bacterium
CAGGGGCTGATCCGCACGGAGGGAAGGGATTATCGCGTCCGGGATGGGGATGTCTGTCTGTTCCGGTTCAATCCGTAGTTTCCGTTTCGTGTAGTCATCAGGGGGTGTCCCCCAACCTCTCATAACCACAGGTCCAGGAGCAGAAACTGCAATGGCTTGCGGAGCGCAGGCCGCCAGGCCTGCCAGTGCAGGCGAACAGCCCGCGCTACGCCCTGTATGTTTCTGGGTAGTATCCCATCGCGCGGGGCGCATTCTGGCGGGGCAGAAATAACTGCCACGTCATTGCGAGTACTTCATACGCGGGGGCGCATTCTGGCGGGGCAGAAACTGCAACGGCTCGGGTAGCGCAGGCTGTTAGCCTGTACCGACAGGCCTGGCGGCCTGCGCTCCGCAAGCCACTGCCGTTTCTGCCCCGCCGGAATGCGCCCCGCGCGATGGGGCACTCGCAATGACGGTAGATAGTTGCCCTACAAGAAGATTCTACACCCAGCCGCGCAGTTTGCAGGCCTCCGCCACCCGGCTCACCGCAACGATATACGCCCCCATCCGGTTGTGCACCCCGTACTGCTGGGCCGTCTTGTGCACCGCATGGAAGGCGGCGGTCATCTTCTTATCCAGCCGCTCGTGCACCGTCTCCACATCCCAGTAGTAGTCGTAGGCGTTCTGCACCTGCTCAAAGTAGGAGACGGTCACCCCACCGGCGTTGCAGAGGAAGTCCGGGATAACATAGACGCCGTTCTGGAAGAGAACCTGGTCCGCTTCCGGCGTCGTGGGACCGTTGGCCAGTTCGGCCACGATGCGGGCCCGGATATTCCCAGCATTCTGTTCCGTAATCTGGTTCTCCATCGCCGCCGGGATCAGGACGACCACCGGGAGTTCCAGCAATTCCGCATTAGTGATATTCTTCGCCCCAGGGAAGTTGACCACCGACCCCGTTTTGTCCTTGTGGGCGATGACGGCCTGCGGGTCCAACCCGTCGGGGTTGTAAATGCCGCCCTTAGAGTCGGAGACGGCGACAACCTTCAGCCCCAGCAGTTCCTGCCCCAGGATGTGGGCGTACTGCCCGGCGTTGCCGTAGCCCTGGACGGCGGCGGTGGCGCCCTTCAGGTCAATCCCCAGCACCTTCGCCGCCTCGCGGATGCAGTACATCCCCCCCCGGGCCGTCGCGTCTCCCCGGCCCTGAGAGCCGCCCAGCGGGATCGGCTTCCCGGTGATGACACCGGGGACGTTGTACCCCCGCATCACCGAATACTCATCCATCATCCAGGCCATAATCTGCGGCGTGGTATAGACGTCGGGGGCCGGGACATCCATCTCCTCTCCCAGAATGCGGCCCACCTGGCGGATGTAGCCCCGGCTGAGCCGTTCCAGTTCGCCCGGAGACATCTCCTTCGGGTTGCAGACGATGCCGCCTTTCCCGCCGCCCAGCGGCAGGTCCATAACCGCCGTCTTCCAAGTCATCCAGGCCGCCAGCGCGCGCACCGTATCAATCGTCTCCTCCGGATGATACCGGATGCCGCCCTTCGTCGGCCCCCGGGCATCGTTGTACTGGACGCGGAAGCCGTGGAAGACTTTCACCGTCCCGTCATCCATCCGCACCGGAATGGTGACGTGCAGTTCCCGCATCGGCCAGCGGAGCAACTGGTGGACGGCCGGGTCCAGATTCATAATCTCCGCCGCCTCGTCCAGTTGCTGCTGGGCGATCAGGAACGGGTTCCGCTCCCGAGCGATGCCGCTCAGCCCGATCGCGTGGTGCTCTACAGTCTCCAGCAAGGGTTCTCGTTTATTCATCCGTGACCTCCTTCATGGTTTTGGATTCTTCTCAGCGGGCAAGCGCCGACATCATAAAAGGCATCCTGACTGTTTGCCAGTGCAGGATGCCATTGTTATCGGATGAGTATGGTCACTCCAACCCTCTGGGTGGGATCAGTTCCCCCCGAGATGTCAGAAGGCCGACGCCGAAGGTGCGGATGCCGCTCCAGAATGGCGACCATATCCCGAAAACCCCGAACCGTGAACACCCCCGGCATACGCTACCTCCGACCCAAGTCTACCACAAAATAGCCCTTTCGCCAACCATCCTTCCGCTACCCGCCATCCGCCTCCTGCCTCCTGCTTCCTGCCTCCTGCCTCCGGCTACTTAACGCCTCCGCCAGCAGCGCGCGCACCATCTGCGGGTTCGCCTTGCCGCCGGTCGCCCGCATCACCTGCCCCATCAGCCAGCCCGCCACCTGCTCCTTGCCCGCCAGATACTGGGCCACCTGTGCCGGATTCTCGTCCAGCACCCGCTCCACCACCGCCCGCAGCGCCGCCTCGTCCGAAATCTGGGCCAGCCCCTTCTCCTCCACAATCTGCCGGGCCGACTTGCCCGTGACGGCCATCTCGTCCAGCACCTCTCGCCCCGTATTCAGGTTGACCGTCCCCGCCTCCACCAGCCCGATCAGTTCCACCAGCGCCTGCGGATTCACCGGAAGTTCAGCGATTCCCTTCCCGGATTCCTTCATCACCCGAAAGAGGTCCACCGTGACCCAGTTGGCGACCGTCTTCGGGCTGACCGTCCCCAGACGGACCGCCGCTTCGTAGTAATCGGCGACGGCCCGGTCGGCGATCAGCAGGTCGGCCTCATACGCGCTCAGGCCGTACTCCTGGACAAAGCGGGCCCGGCGGGCCGCCGGGAGTTCCGGCAACCCCCGCCGCAGTTCCTCCAGCCACTCCCGACCGATCTCCAGTGGCGGCAGGTCCGGCTCCGGAAAATATCGGTAATCCTCCGCGTACTCCTTGCTGCGCTGGACGTAGGTCACCCCCCGGCCTTCGTCCCAGCCCATCGTCTGCTGGAACACCCGACCGCCGCCCTCCAGCACCTCTATCTGATGCGCGACCTCGTAGGCCACCGCCCGGTACAATGCGCGGAAAGAGTTCAGGTTCTTGATCTCGTGGCGCGGGTTCAGCACATCCGTCCCCTTCGGGCGGACGCTGACGCTGGCCTCAAAGCGCATCACCCCCTTCTCCATATCCCCGGAGTTGACGCCCAGATAGACCAGAATCTCCCGCAGCCGTTCCGCGTACTCTCGGACCTCCTCGGCGGAGCGCATATCCGGCTCGGTGACGATTTCTATCAGCGGCACCCCGGCCCGGTTGAAGTCCACCAGCGTGACGTTGCCCACGTGGTAGAGTTTACCCGTGTCCTCCTCCAGGTGGACGTTGTTGATCCGGACGCGCCGGGGCCCGGCCTCCGTCTGGATGTCCAGGTACCCGTTGACCCCCAGGGGTAGCCCGTGCTGGGAAATCTGGTAGCCCTTGGGGAGGTCCGGGTAGAAGTAGGACTTGCGGGCGAAGAAGGAGACGGGCGGTATCTCACAGTTGAGGGCCAGCGCGGTCATCAGCGTCAGTTCCACCGCGCGGCGGTTGATGACGGGCAGCGTCCCCGGCATCGCCGTGCAGACCGGACAGACGTAGGTATTGGGCGGCAGGTCGCCCGTATCCTCCACCACCGGACAGGCGCAGAACATCTTGGACCGGGTATGCACCTGCGCGTGGACTTCCAGACCGATAACGGCTTCGTATTCCATTCCTCTCCTGACCCGAAATCAGTGCTGAGGCGGAATGAACCCCGCCCGATAGAGTAACAGGTCGGATGCCTGGCGGGCCCGCAGGGCCAGCAGACGCCGGCCACCCTCCAGCGGCCACACTTCCCGCCACGCCAGCGCCTCCCGTTGCAGGGCAGCCAGTTCCAGGTGAAAATCTGTCGGAACAGAAGGGACGCTCCACTCTATCAGCACGGCCGCTTCCCGGAGCAGGTCACGGACCAGCCCGTCGTATTCCGGCCGGTCACAGAGGTTGGAAATCCGCGCCAGCGTGGACGCCAGATTCCCCAACTGCTGGGTCCAGGGCAGCCGCTGAAATCGCTCCCGAAACTCCGGCCTCTCTGCTTCAATCATCCTTCCTCCAGCAACCTTCGCACGATTTGCTCCACCCGTTTCCGGATTTCCGGACTCTGAATCTCCATCCCATAATTTCCCTGCCTGGGGCGGATATTGATCATCGCCTCAAATTTTACCTCTCGCGCCATCGGAAGCCAGTCGGCACCCCAAATATTCTCCTGCTGGCTCCCGTCTTCTAACAACAACTGTTCGCAATCGGAGTGAAGCCCTCCCCCGCCGGCCAGAATTCCCCGTTCTATGTCCACAGCCAGCTTGATCAGCACACCATCAAAGGGCCTGGCCATCTCTGCGATTTGCTCCGGAGTCGCCCGCTCCCGAATGATCTGAACCCCCATCTCCTGCCCCCTGCTCCCTGCGACCTACCCGTGTCTCCGCACAAACCGCCGCATCCGCTCCAGCGCCTCCTCTATCTTCTCGTACGCCGTCGCATAGGAACAGCGGACGTACCCCTTCCCGCTGGGGCCGAACGCGCTGCCGGGCACAACGGCGACTCGCTCTTCCTGGAGCAGTTTCTCAGCAAACGTATTCTCGTCCATTCCGGTGACCGCGATGGACGGGAAGGCGTAGAACGCGCCCTTCGGCTCCACACAGGTCAGCCCGATTTCATTAAGTCCTCCCACGATCAGCCGCCGCCGCCGGTCGTACTCCTGCCGCATCTCTTCCACGAAGGGCTCTCCCTCTTTGATTGCCACCAGCGCGGCGTACTGGGCGACGGTCGGCGCGCACATAATCGTGTACTGGTGGACCCGGCGCATCATCTCCATAATCTCCGCCGGTCCGGCCGCCCAGCCGATCCGCCAGCCCGTCATCGCATACGCTTTGGAGAAGCCCATCAGCAGAATCGTCCGGCTGTACATCCCCGGCAGACTGGGAAAGCAGACGTGTTGGGTGTCGTAGACCAGCCGGTCGTACAACTCGTCGGAGATCACCAGCAGATTGTGCCGTTTGACGACGGTGGCGATCTCGTTCAGTCGCTCCCGGCTCATCACTGCGCCGGTCGGGTTGCTGGGATACCCCAGCAGGAGCGCCTTGGTTTTCGGAGTGACCGCCGCCTCAATCGCCTCTGCCGTCACCTGCCAGTTGTTCTCCGGCGACGTCGGCACCATCACCGGCACGCCACCCGCGAAAACGACCTCCGGCGCGTAGGAGACGAAGCACGGCTCCGGGATGATGACCTCGTCTCCCGGGTCCAGCGTCGCCGCGCAGGCCAGATACAGCGCCTCCGAGACGCCCACCGTGATGAGAATCTCACTGGCCGGGTTGTACGTCTGCCCGTAGAGACGGTCCAGGTGCTCCGCGATGGCCCGCCGCAGTTCCATCAGCCCGGAGTTGGACGTGTAGTGGGTCTCCCCCCGCCGCAGGGCCTCAATGCCAGCCTGGAGAATCGGCTCCGGCGTGGTGAAATCCGGCTCGCCAATGCCCAGACTGATGACGTCTTCCATTGTCGCCGCAATATCAAAGAAGCGGCGGATGCCCGACGGGGGTACAGAAGCGATCCGTTCCGAGACAAAGTTGCGCACACGTGACATTGTTTCCTCCTTAACAAACATACGAGATAAATCCGCGTTCTGGCGACCTGACACTTTTCAGATAGGACGTAACTACCTACCCTGATGGCTGAGATGCCCACTTCCGCCTGTCGCTGAAGCGGCAGACTCAGATACCAAAGCCCTGACGGGCTATCCGGAAGCCCCTGAAAGGGACTTCGCATCGGAGCCGGGGGCTTTTCGCCCAATGGTGCGAACATTTGCCCCACCCCCCTTTATCCCCCCTCCCCCCTCCCCCATCGCTGCGCTTGGGGGAGGGGGGAAGGGGAAGGGTTTTTGCGGCGGCCTTCGGCCGCCGCAAAAACCCCTCCTTCCCCTTCCCCTCTCCCGAACTTCGTTCGGGAGAGGGGAGGGGCCGGGGGAGGGGTGAGGCCAGCGCGCCGAAAAAATTAGGGCCATTGGGCTTTTAGCCCCTGGCGGAGGTAGTTACCGGAAATCTGCGTTTATCTGCGTCCGCCTATGCTCATCGGAAACAGCCGCACCGCCAGCCGTTGGAAAACGACGGCGGCGGTCTGGGAGGCCCAGGGCGACGTGCGGGGACGGTCCAGCCGCACCAGGATCAGCAGGCGCGGGTCCTCCACCGGACCGTAACCCACGAACGACGCGACCGTCCCGCGCGGGTCGTATCCCCCGGGGACCGGAATCTGGGCCGTGCCGGTCTTCCCGGCGACCCGGTAGCCGGGGACGGCGGCCTGGGGCAAATACTGCTCCACCGCCTGGGCCAGAATCTCCGAGACGGCTCGCGCCGTCTCCGGAGAGATGGGTTGCCCCCGGACGACGGGGCGGGAATCCAGCACCGACCCATCGGGCCGAATCTGCCGGGCGACCACGTAGGGCCGCATCAGCCGCCCCTCGTTGGCCACCGCCGCCACCGCCGCCGCCATCTGCATCGGCGTCACCGCGATCGCCTGCCCGTAGGCGTTGGTCCCCAGGTACGAATCGTACCAGTCCAGGTCTCCCACCATATGGACCGTCCCGCCGACCTCTCCCTGCAGGTCCACCCCGGTGGGTTGCCCGAAGCCGAAGGCCCGGACGTAGCGGTAGAACGTCCCCGGCCCCATCCGGGTCGCCAGCCAGGCCGCCCCGACGTTCAGGGAGTGCCCCATCAACCCCGCCAGGTCCTGCTCCCCGTAGGCCTTCCCGTCCCAGTTCGTAATGACCTGTCCACCGACCTCCATCCGTCCGGTATCCCCATACGTATCCTGGGGGGAGACCGCGCCGCTATCCAGCGCCCCCGCCAGGGTAATGATTTTGAAAATGGAGCCGGGTTCGTACTGGGTGTTGACGGCCGGGTTCAGGAAGACCTCTTCTCCTTTCCCTTCCATATGCACTTCATACCGGTTCGGGTCAAAGGCGGGCTGGACGGCCAGGGCCAGGATGGCCCCTGTCCGGGGGTCCATCACCAGCACCAGGCCGCTATCCGCCCGGTACTCCTCCAGGGCGCGGGCCAGTTCCTCCTCGGCGGCCATCTGCATGGCCAGGTTCAGCGTCAGCACCAGGTGGTGGCCTCGCTGAGGGGTGGGCACCTGGCCTTCTTCTTGAGGGAGCGGCTGCATGCCGGAGGGGTCCGCCTCGGTGACCAACCCCACCGTCTGCGGACGGAGCACACGGTCATAATACCCTTCCAGTCCGTAGAACCCCTCGCCGCTGTAGGCGGTGAAGCCCAGCAGATAGGCCGCCAGGGTCCCGTGAGGGTACCGCCGCCGCCAGCGCACAGCGGTCCAAATTCCGGGCAGTGTTAACTCTTTGACGGCTTCCCCCTGCTCCCACGAGGCGTAGGAGACCAGGACGGTGCTCCGGGATGGTTGGGCGAGGGTGGCGGAAAGGGTTTCCGCAGGAACCTGGAGAACCGGGGATAACGCCTGGGCGACCGCGCCGATGTCCCGAATATGCGCAGGGCTGGCCCAGATGGTGTAGTAGGGCTCGCTGACGGCCAGGGGGAAACCGTTGGCATCGGAGATAGACCCCCGGGGAGGCTCGGGGAGCGTCAGGTTTCGCACCCGTTCCTGGACGGCTTGCTGGCGATAGGCGGCGCTATGGACGACCTGGACATCCAGCAGGCGCCAGAGGAGAAGCAGGGCCAGGGGCGCCAGCAGGAGTATCAGAAAGGTCAGCCGGGGACGGATATGGACAGACATGGTCAGGGACCCACCGTTTCCACCTGGGAAGCAGGGACGAAGCCCATCTGAATGGCTTGCCGGAACAGGTTCTGCTGTTTCTCCCCAATTTGCCTTTCCAGGGCCGCGTTGACGGCCTGGATTTGGAGCAGCGTCTCCCGAAGGTTCTGAACGTGTCGGGCTTTCAGGTTGGTGTAACTGACCAGTCCCAGATAGAGCGAAGCCAGTAACCCGCTCAACATCAGCAAGCCGAACAGGAACAGCGCCCCCTGGTGGTTCAGGTCCCCTCCCTTACGGAAACCGAAATCCCAGCCCTTGCCGCGCCGACGGGGCCGAGGAGGGCCGGCAGGACGGTCGCTGCCGGGTGACTGGGCATCTACGCGTTTCTGATGGGTCTCCATCATATGAGTTCTCCGTCAAGAGATGATGTCGCTTTTATAGATGCCGCATACCGGTTGAGCGCCTGGGGGTTGCCCGGCTCCGGTACCAGCGGGTCCGCGCTGACAAACCGCCCCAGCAGCGGGTCGTAGTAGCGGGCCCGGTAGTCGTAGAGGGCCAGGGCGGAGTCCCAGCGCTGGCGAGTGAGACAAACAGGATTGATGGGTACCCGCTTTTACCAACGGCAACGCTCTGGCATCTGTTCTATCGGGACAGGGGGACAGTTCAAAATCAATCCGCGAAGCCCCAGGACTATCAGCAAGATACCAGTAACAATTTGCCCAACCAGGCTAGCAATATATACCGCACGAGGAGAAGGAAAGGGAAACGAGCGAGCGTTGAGACGGGCAGTAAGAGGAGAAAAACCGATAGCAGCTAATCCCATCAAAAGTAGAACTGTGTTTACAAGGGTCCAATCCATCCTTCACCTCACTCGCCAAGAATAGCCAACCGAGAAAGCCCATCCTGGCGGTAATATCAAGCCATATTGCACAGGAATTGGCCCGAAGTCCGTAGCAGACACGCCCCCTCCCACATACCATCCTCCCTGCAAAGCCATCTGGAATCC
>CALDFY010000286.1 GCA_937942115.1 uncultured Anaerolineae bacterium
TCCGCTTCAAACGGTGAGCAAATAATACACCCGGGGAACGCCGTCCACCGTCCCTTTCACCACGTCGCAGGCGGTGTATCCGGCGGCGAAGGCCGCCTCGCAGGCTTCCCGCACGTTCAGCCTCCATGCCAACGCCAGCCCGGGGTCGGCCCGTTTGACGGCCTGGATGCGGGCGGGAATCTCCACCAGGACGGCCTCCCCCTCCGGCGGGCAGACCGGTCCGGGTTCGGGCCAACCGTCGGGGCGGAGGCGGGCAGGATTCACTACCCCGGCTCCAGATGCCAGCAAATCCTCCAGACAGGGCGGATGCCAGCCCTCCTCCACCCGTCTCCGCACCCATTCGCTCCCGACCCACCAGGCCACCTCAAACCGGTCCGAGGGGAGACCCACATTCAGCCCGTCGGTCATCGGGCCGTAGAAGTCCCGCAGGTAGCAGCGACAGACGGCCCCCAGTTTGCCCAGATTCAGGGTCCCGTTGGCGACCTCCAGCGGGTCATACGTCCAGGTGACCAGTTCGTAGCCGTGGGCCAGGGCCCATTCCCGCTGGGCCAGTTTCAGGCGGTACCCCACACCCCGGCCCTGCCAGTCGGGATGGACTCCCATAATACGGGAGCAGAGTTGCCAGCGGGGACCGGCAGCGGCCGGATTATCGGGCGGGACTGTTCCAGGCAGGGCGAAGAGGAAACCGATGAGCCGTCCCTCCGGGTCAAACGCGCCCAGGACCATCCCCCCGTACCGCTGGCTGGCGATGAGCATGCTGGCCGTCGCTTTGGGCATCTGTTCGGCCTCCAAGTGCCAGACGGTCTGCTGGAGGCGCTCACAGGCCAGAAAGTCCTCTATCCGTTCCAGGGGAGCGATGGAGAACGGGGCTTCCATATTGGACGAAGGGCCGGCTACCCGCCGATGTGGGACATAGGAAGCGTGGAGGGGAAAACCCCTTCCGTCAGCGTGTGGCCGCGCGGTTTGGCGACGACGGCCTGCAGGAAGAGCGCGCGCAGTTCCTCGTCGGTGGCGCCGCTGCGGAGCGGCGTGCGCAGGTCTATACTGGCGCCGGAGAGGAGACAGGGGAGCAGACGGCCGTCGGAGGTCAGCCGCAGGCGGTTGCAGAAATGGCAAAAGTGCTCGGTGACCGCGCTGATAAAGCCCAGCGTCCCGGCGGCATCGGGGAGCCGGTAGTAGCGGGC
This sequence comes from uncultured Anaerolineae bacterium, assembly GCA_937942115.1. GTDB lineage: Bacteria > Chloroflexota > Anaerolineae > B4-G1 > DUEL01 > SpSt-77. The sequence continues at coordinate 1,185 of CALDFY010000286.1, forward strand.
GGGGCCGATGCCCACCTCGCTGTGGACGGGCGTCAGCGGCCCCAGCGCCTCCTCTATCCGGGCGCGGATTTCCGCCGCCGAGACCACGCCGTCCCCGGACCAGTGGACGCCGGCTCCCAGCGGCATGACCTCAATGAACCGGACATGCCAGTCCGGCTCCAGCGTCTTCCGGGCCATGTCCACCACTTCGTCGTCGTTCATCCCCCGGACGACGACCATGTTGATTTTGACGGGGCGGAGGCCCGCTGCCAGCGCGGCCTCCCGTCCGGCCAGCACGTCCTCCAGACGGCCCCAGCGGGTGATCTGCCGGAACCGCTCCGGGCGGAGGGTATCCAGACTGAGGTTAATCCGCCGCAGGCCGGCGCGGGCCAGTGGCTCCGCGTACCGGCGCAGCAGGATGCCGTTGGTCGTCATAGAGAGGTCGTCCAGGCCGGGGATACGGGCCAGTTCCGCCACCAGGTCCACAATGCCCTTCCGGACCAGCGGCTCGCCACCGGTCAGGCGGATGTGGACGAAGCCCGTCTCCACGGCGATGCGCACGATGCGGACGATTTCCTCGTTGCGCAGGATGTCCTGGTGCGAGAACTTGGCGACCCCTTCCTCCGGCATACAGTAGACGCAGCGGAGGTTACAGCGGTCGGTCACCGAGACCCGCAGGTACTGGATAGGGCGCTCGTAGGCATCAAAAGGCATAGGGGAGGCCTTTCAGGGAAGAATCACGGGATTGCGCAGCACACCGACCCCTTCCACCTCTACCTCCACCACGTCCCCCGGACGGAGGGGGCCAACGCCGGCGGGGGTGCCCGTGAGGATGAGGTCGCCCGGCTCCAGGGTCATCACCGACGCGGCGTAGGCGATGAGGTCGGCGGGGGAGAAGACCATCTCGGAGGTGCGCCCGTGCTGGCGGATCTGGCCGTTCACCCGACAGATGACGGCGCGGTCGGCCATTTCCTCCTCGGCGACGCCGACGACCAGCCAGGGGCCCACCGGGCAGAAGGTGTCAAAACCTTTGGCGCGCGTCCACTGGCCGTCCCGCCGCTGCAGGTCCCGGGCGGTCACGTCGTTGGCGCAGGTGATGCCCAGGACGTAGGCCCACGCCTCCTCCGGGCGCACATTCCGGCAGCGGCGGCCGATGACCACCGCTATCTCTGCCTCATACTCCACCTGCTGGGACTGGGGCGGCAGGAGAATCGGGGCATCGGGGCCGATGACGGCGCTGGGCGGCTTGAAAAACAGGAGCGGCTCGGGGGGCACTTCCGCGCCGTGCTCGGCGGCGTGGGCGGGGTAGTTGCGTCCCACGCAGAGGATTTTGGTGGGGGTCACCGGAGCCAGAAGGGTTATCCCCTCCAGCGGGCCTACCGTCTCCCCGACCGTCCACTCTCCAAAGGGGTCGCCCCTCAGTTCACGGACGGTCTGATTTTCCAGAATCCCCCAGCAAGGGCCATCGGGGGTCGCATAGCGAATCCAGCGCATGGGCATCTCCTTGTTGAGAGAGAGAAGCCGCTCCTCACCCCTCTCCTTGCTCCCTCCCTCCAGTTTGGCCTTTTCGCCAGCAGGTTGAAAGAAAATATATTTTCCACTGCGGCGGCGAAACTGCCCCAGTGAAAAATACTTTCTTTTTATCCCCTCTCGCTGGTTCGGGGTGGCTTCTAAATTTTCTTTTCTACCCCTTTACCTGAAAAGCCAAAGTTCAGGGAGGGGGTGGCGGCGCAGCCGCCGGAGTGTGAGGAATACCGCTACCGGGTCAGGCGGGGGTCCAGGGCGTCCCGCAGGCCGTCCCCCAGCAGGTTGAAGCGTAAGACGCAAGATGAATCTTGCGCTACTTATCGGGTCAGGCGGGGGTCCAGGGCGTCCCGCAGGCCGTCCCCCAGCAGGTTGAAGCCCAGGACGCTCAGCATAATCGCGACCCCAGGGAAAGTGACGGCCCACCAGGCCCCGCTGGTCAGGAAGCGGTAACTATCCCCCAGCATCGCGCCCCATTCCGGCTCCGGGGGGATGGCCCCCAGCCCCAGGAAGCCCAGCGCGCCGGCCCAGATGATGGCGCTCCCCAGCCCCAGGGTGGACTGGACGATGATGGGGGAGAGGGTGTTGGGCAGGATGTGCCGGAAGAGGATGCGGGGGTGGCCCGAACCGACCGCCTGGGCGGCCAGAACGTAATCCCGCTGGACCAGGGAGAGGACCGTCGCCCGCATCAGCCGGGCGTAGGTGGGAATGCCCACGAAGCCGATGGCAATCATCGCCCGGTCCAGCCCCGGTCCCAGGAATGCGATGATAGCAATCGCCAGCAGAATGCTGGGGAAGGCCAGGATGACGTCCATCAGCCGCATCACGATGTTGGAGAAGAGCGAGCCGCCCAGCGGGAAGGTGAGGATGCCGCCGATGATCAAGCCCAGCACCCCGCAGACAAGGGCCACATAGGGACTGACGAAGAGAGAAGGGAGGGCACCGATGAACAATCCGGCTGCCGGCAGAATGAGCCATCGCCGACCGTTGGGCCAGGAGGCCGCAATAGTGGCGGACATCGCGCCCAGCGCGGCGAACAGTACCGCCTGGACCGGTTGTCCGGCAATCCAGGCGGGGACGCTCCCCAGGGCCAGGCCGATGCCGGCCATCAACCCCATCCGTTCTCCCGCAGTGAGAGGGACGCTTTCGTAGAAGCCCGCCAGTAACCCCAGAAGCCCGCCCACCGTCAGGGAGATACCGACGGAGATCACTCCCACCCGCAGCGAGTTCCAGCCGCCGTGGACGACCCGCCGGAAGACGTCTCGTCCCAGTTTGTCCGTACCGAAGGGATGGATGGACGGGATTTCCGGAGTGGGCCGCAGGTTGGGGGGCTTCAGTTTCAGGGAGTAATCCAGGTCGGTCCTGGGGTCGTAGGGCCAGAAGAAGTGGGCCAGGACGGTGCCCAGAATGAATATGACGACGATAGCCATTCCCAGCCGCGCAGTAGGACTGGCGATGAGGCGCCGCCAGGCATCCCCCCAGAGGGTCCGACGTCGGCGCGGAAGTTCAGGGATAACGAGTCGCTCACTCATCGGGCCCCTCACTCGTAGCGGATGCGCGGGTCCAGCGCGGCGTAGGAGAGGTCCACCAGCAGATTCACCAGGACGAAGACCAGGGCGATGAGCAGGGTGCCGCCCTGGACGACCGGGTAGTCCCTCCCCACGATGGCGTCGTAAACCCACTTGCCGATGCCCGGCCAGGCGAAGATGGTCTCAGTGAGGATGGCCCCGGCCAGGAGGTTCCCCGTCTGCAGGCCGATGACGGTGACCACCGGCAGCAGGGCATTCTTCAGCGCGTGGCGGAAAAGGACCAGCCGCTGGTGCAGCCCCTTGGCCCGGGCGGTGCGGATGTAGTCCTCCTGCAGGACCTCCAGCATGCTGGCGCGGGTCATCCGGGCGATGATGGCGAGAGGAATCGTCGCCAGCGCCAGGACCGGCATGACCAGGTGCTTGACCGCGTCCCAGAAGGCGGCCCAATGGCCGGTGACCAGGGAGTCTATCAGCAGGAGGCCCGTGATGCGCCGGACCTCTATGGCGTGGTCCAGCCGCCCGCCGATGGGGAACCAGCGGAGGATGACCGCGAAGAGCATGATTTCCATCAGGCCCAGCCAGAAAATGGGCATGGAGACGCCGACCAGGGCGCCGACCATGCTGAGGCTATCTATCCAGGTGTTGCGGCGGGCGGCGGAGATGATGCCGATGGGAATGCCGACCACGACGGCCACGGCCATCGCGGCCAGGGCCAGTTCCACCGTCGCCGGGAAGCGCTGGGCCAGTTCGGTGGCGATGGGGATGCGCCGGTGGATGGAAGCCCCCAGGTCTCCCCGCACCAGCCGCCCCAGGAAGCGGAGGTACTGGCTATCCAGGAAGCCCTTGAAATCCCCTCGCTTCAACGCCTCCCGGTCCAGAAACATCGGACGGTTGAGGCCCAGTTGCTCCCGGATGCGCTGGACGCTCTCCTGGGAGGCATGCTCCCCCAGCATGGCGACGGCGGGGTCGCCGGGGATCAGGCGCAGGAGCAGGAAGACAATGATGGTTACCCCCAGAAGGGTGGGGATCAACGAGAGCAGACGGCGGATGAGGTAGCGCATCAGTGCTCTTCGGTCAGTGGGATGAGTTGCGAAGCCACGTCCACGACCCGACGGGCATCGGCAATGGCTCGCTGAGCGTCGTGAATCGTGTACTCCTCAGTTGGGATGAAGTCTACATCGCCGTAAAAGGCGAATTCCCTCTCCCGGCGCAGCCACTTGGAGATGGCGGCCAGGGAAGGCACCTCTCTGGCGACCTCCGGCGGGAAACGGTCCAGGTGTTCCAGCAAGAACGGCCCGACATCGTGCCATTTGGGAGGCTCAATGCCGACCTGGCGCAACATCCCCTTCAGTGCCAGTTCCACAATCTCTTGGGCCTCCCGGACGACATCAGAGTATCCCCCTGCCTCCAGCAGGACGGGGAGGATGGCCAGGCGAAGGCGGGCCTTCTTTAGATAACTCTGGGCCAGCGTGACATTTTTCAAATCTCAAACACTTCTCCCGGCCGGTATCCCGGTTTCAGGTCCCAGTACCACCGGTCTCCCCGCCAGATCCGCCGGGCCCCCTGCCGGGCCAGCCGGACCCGAAATTCGGAGAGCCAGGTCGCGAAAAACTCCTCCCGGTCGTAGAGGATCAGCGCGTCCTCGGTCATATCCAGGAAAAGAGGGCTTCCCCGCTCCACTTCGTCCGTTGTCTTCAAAATCGGGGAAATGGCGGTGAAGACCCCTTGAGCGGCCAGGTCGCGCAGATACGGTTCTACCTGAGGCTCCACATGGGCGGCGAAATCATCGGCCCGGGAGAGGCGTCCCGCAGGAAGGGTCCGACAAATCACCAGCAGGTCCACGTCCGAAGTGGGGCCGGGAAGGCCTCGCCCCAGAGAACCGAAAACGACCAGGGAGACCAGGTTCTCCCCGTAATGGCGGCGGCAGGCTTCCAGAAGGGCCTCCAGAAGGGGGACGAAGCGCGCAGCGTAGCCGCCGGATAACTTCTCCCGGAGCGAAGGATTGTAGCCGGACATTACTGCAATCTCTCAGGGCTGGTCTGAAAAGTCGCTCGTAGTGAGGCACGGAACGCAGTGGAGTGCCATCGCTCGTAGTGAGGCACGAAACGCAGTGGAGTGCCGTCGCTCGTAGTGAGGCACGGAACGCAGTGGAGTGCCGTTTTGGCCCACTGGAACGCCACTCCGCTTTGCTTCGTGGCTGACTACGAACATCTTTACTCCTTCTTCCGGGCTTTTCAGACTAGCTCTCAGGGAATCGTGGCGGCGCTCCAACAAATGCAAGAACCCCCATGTAGGACGGCCTTTCCAGGCCGTCACCCCATATGGTGGGCTGAAAGCCCGCCCTACATCTTACCCCGATTCAATGCAGGGCTACCAGCGGTCTATGCCGAATCCAATAAACCTCCCCGATGGGAAGGAACAGGGTTGGGAGCAAGCGGCCCGGCCGCCTGCCCCCAATCTGTCCTCCGGAGGAGGTTACGGTCACCTTCAAGGCGACCGTCACCCCCCAGAGGTTACGGCTGGATCTCCACCCATTCGTAGTAGTCCGCGCCGACCGGCTGCGGGACGTAGCCGCTGACCTTCTTGGAGAAGATGAGCGGCGTCTGGTTGTGGGCGATCCAGATGCGGGCGACATCGTTGTGGAGCAGTTCCTCCGCCTTCTTGTACAGTTCCTCCCGCTCAGCCTGGTTGGGGTTGACCAGCGCCTTGTAGAGCAGGACGGCGACCTCCGGGTTGGCGTACCAGCCCTCCCGCTTGTCGGGCTGTTTCACCTCGTCCTCGCGGCTCAGGCCGCCGAAGAAGTAGTTCAGGAAGTTATCCGGGTCGCCATTGTCGCCGCCCCAACCGAGCATGTAGAGGCCCATCAGGAGGCCGTTGCGGCGCAGGCCCAGGTAGGTCGGCCAGTCGCCCGCCAGTTCCAGTTGGGCGTTGATGCCGGCCTTGGCCAGGTCGGCGGCCATCGCCTCGCCGATCTCCTTGGGGCTGGGGTAGTAGAAGCGGGTCACCGGCATGTAGTAGAGTTTCAACGGGATTTTGTCCCCGGCCTTGTAGACGATGTTCCCCTCGGCATCGGCCACATCCTCGGCGATGGTCACCTCGCTCAGACCGTTCGGGAAGCCCGCCTCGGCCAGGAGTTGCTTGGAGAGTTCGGGGTTGTACTCCCAGTCCTGGATGGCGTCGTTGTAGCCCCACATAGAGGGCGGCAGGAAGGTCTTGGCGACCAGGCCGTACTTGCCGTAGAAGTTCTGCACCAGCGCCTGCTTGTTGATGGCGTGGGCCACCGCCTCCCGCACCCGGATGTCCCGGAACTCTTGAATCTTGTAGTTGAAGGCCAGGTAGGCGGTGTTCAGCGCGGGGCGGGTCAGGATGTAGAGGTTGGGGTCGGCCTCGGCCGCGGCCAGGTCTTCCACCGTCGCCTGCTCGGTGGCGTGGATGTCGCCGGCCTTCAGCGCCAGGAAGCGGGCGGAATCGTCGGGGATCACCCGCCAGACAATCTCGTCCACCTTGGGCCGGCCACCCCAGTACTCGTCGTTCGCCACGACGGTAATGTGGTCGCCCTCCACCCACTCCTTGAACTTGAAGGGGCCGGTGCCCACGCAGCCAACGGAGGGCATCCCGTACTGCTCGCCGTACTTCTGGATGGCCGCCGGGCTGGAGATGGCGAACATGTCCATCGCCAGGTTGGCCAGGAAGGGCGCCAGCGGGGCCGCCAGGGTGAACTTCACCGTGTAGTCGTCCACTTTCTCCACTTTGGTGATCAGGCTGTCGTCATCAAACCCACCCCACATCTCCGCATAGTACTCAAAGACCTGGCTGGGGAAGTGGTAGGGGTGGTTGGTGAAGCGCCAGCGCTCAAAGTTGAAGACGACCGCATCGGCGTTGAAGTCGGTCCCGTCGTGGAACTTGACGCCCTTGCGCAGTTTACAGGTCCACTCGGTGGCGTTCTCGTTGGGGATGCACTCCTCGGCCAGCGCCGGGATGGGGCGGGTCGTGCCGGGCTCAAACTGGTAGAGGGGCTCCAGGCACTGCCCGGTGACCCGGAAGGACTCGCCGTCGGTGACGATGGCGGCGTCCAGTTGTACCGAGTCGCCGCCCCGGCCGAAGATGAAGCGGACGACCTCCGGGGCCTTCATCGGCGTGGGGGCAGGGGGTTTGGTGGCGGCCGGAGGCGGGGCGGTGGTGGGAGTCGCAGCAGGTTTGCAGGCCACCAGGCCCAGGAGCAGAGCGCCAACGGCCAGAACGGTGAAGATGCGCAGCAGTTTCATCTCTCCTCCTTACGTTTCGCGTTTCTGGAAAGGGTTACACGAAGAGGGTTGGGGAAACGGTTTCGCATCTTGCCCGGGTATCACCTCCGTTCCGCTGGCTGGGGAACACATATGAAAGTATACCAGGTGTGGGAGAAATGTCAAGAAACCTGCTTGCGTTTTGCCCGGAATTTGCTATCATCATCCAAAATGAACCTCTGGCCTGGCTGGCTTCCTCCCTGGTTGCAGGATTGGGCACGCCGGTATCTACTGCCCATTTTGCAGGTAGAGATCCGCCACCTGCTCTGGATTTTCGTCCAGGGGGTAGTGGAGACCTTTTTGCTGTTCGCGGTCCCCGCGGCGGCGGTGGTCGGAAGCCAGAAAGTCTGGGAGTCCCGCTACCGGCTCACCCCGGCCCAGCAGGAGCAGGTCGCCCGCTGGGCCGCCGTCGCCGATGCGGTCGCCCGAATGGAGGACGTCCCTCCGGCCACGCCGCTGGTTCTCTGGTACAAAGAGGGCGGATTGCGGGCCGTTAACCCCGAAAACTGCGAGGGGATTATGGGGCTCTATTCGGCGGTCCGGTCGGGCCGTCTTCCCTGTTTCTCCCCTGGCCCAATTGACGACGCGGAGGTGGCCCGACAACTGCGCATCGGCGCGGCCATTTTCAAGGAACATTGCCCGGAGGTCCATTACACCACCACCGACCCAGCGACGCTGAAACGGTGTTATCTATATTACAACGCAGGCCGCAACACCCGGTTGGATCCGGATCGGTCGGGCTACGTGATGAACGGGTACGATGCGGCCCATCAGAACATGCCGCACCGGACGGCCTCGGGGCAGGTGGTGCGGTTGCAGGCACTGGGGGCCTGGCCCGTCCACCTGGCCATTCAGGCCCAAATGGCCCAGCAACCCACTCCGACCCTTCCCTCCCCCTTCCTGCCGCTGGCCCTGACCCTGCGGGAGATGCGGGACCGTCTCTGGGCGTGGGCGACTGCCCGGCAGACGGTGTCTTCCCTCCCCACCCTGCCGCCGGCGTGTGCTTCGCCGGTGGTGGGGGATTGCTTCGTCGCCCCCCATCGGGGAGACGTGGGCCTGTACCCGGTCCTGGGTGCCGGAGTAACCGTCTCCCGGATCGGGGAGGCGACCTGCGGCCCGTTTCCCGGCGCGCCGATGGAGGTGGCCCGTCCGGCCCTCTTCCCCGCGCCGATGCCCGGCCGTCTGGCCCGCTATACCGACCAGTGGGGCCACCTCATCGTCCAGATAGAGAATGACGAGTGGATCCTCTGGGTCGCCGGGCTCCGCTCCGTGGTGACCGGCGCCGGAGAAGTGCGCCGGGGACAACCGCTGGGGTCGGTGGGCGGGGGAGAAAGCGGGTTTTTCTTCATTGCGGTTTATGATAAAATAAGGGGGGGCTATGCAGACCCTCGCGCCTTTCTGGTGCAGGCTGTATGCCCGCCGGTAGACCCGGAATGGCAACCCAGTTTATCATCGCAGGAGGATGCTATGAACCTGGCTCCATTGCTGACCCTCCTCCCCCTTATCCTGGGCCTGGTCTGGGCCGTGTGGCTGTTCTTCAAGAAGGACCTGCTGGCCAAGGGCCCGGTCCAGGTCATCACCTACTTCATTGGGGTCATCCTGGCCCTCTGGATCATCGGCTGGATCGTGGATACGCTCCTGCCGCAGTGGGTGGCACAGCGGCTGCTGAACGCCCGTCAGTCCCAGGACATCCGGGTGATTCAGCAGGTCAGCCGGGAGATCATGAACGAGGCGGCGGGAGGCGCGCCGGTGCCCACCATCGTGGTCTATACCCCGGTACCGCCCACTCCTGTGCCACCGGCACCGACCCCCGTTCCGCCGGTACCCACCCCCATCCCACCGGCGCCGGTATCTCCGCAACCCACTCCACCCCAGGGAGCGGTTGCCCCGACGGTCCCGGTCTTCCAGGCTCAGGCCGCACCAGGTGAGCAGGTCTATATCGTTCGTACCGGCGATACTCTTTACAGCATTGCCCGTCGCTTTGGGGTCAGTGTCCAGGCCATCCAGCAACGGAACAACCTGGCGAACCCCAACGACATCAAGGCCGGACAGCAGTTGATCATTCCAGCGCCGTGAGCATTGGGGAGTCCCTGAGAGCCTTTCTGGACCGCTGGGGGCTCCGGACAGGCGCGCGCGGGTCCCGTCGGCCAAAGGGGGGAAAGCCTGCCGGCGCGCCGTGGAGCCCGCCGTTCGCGCCGCCTCCTTCCCTGATCCAGCGGCTTTTTGCCCGTCTCAGCCGTGTTCGTTTCCTGCGCCCCCTGCTGGAAAGTATCCTGCCGCCCATCCGCCTGCTGAAGGACGAAAAGGTGCAGTTAGAAATCCGCATGGCCCCCTACAGGGTCTGGGCGGCCCGGCGGTTGATGGTCCTGGCCCTGATCCTGCTGTCCCTGGGGCTTCTGCTGGTTATCGTCGTCTCGGCACTCCGCAGTCCGTTACTGGCTCAACTGCTGGCCTGGCTGGTCCTGGCTCTCTCCCTGACGACCGCCTCTTGGTCCTTCAAGAACCTCGTGCTCTACGAACAGTGGCGCTTCATCGTGACCGACAAGCGCATCATTATCACTGCGCCGGACCCCCGCCGGGCCTGGGTGGCCGATGCGATTTACCTCAAAGGCGGGAAGATTCAGGTGGTGGATACCAGTTGGTCCCCCCATCCCGTCTGGGGGTTCTTCCAGGCCATGACGGGCGCGCGGGACGTCATCCTGAGCCTGGCCGGTTACGAGTTCAAGCCGGAGGGCGCGGAGGTCAAGGGAGGGCTGCGGTTCCCGGACATCCTGCCGGAGGACATCGCCCGGCTGGAGGAGATTGTATTTGGATAAAGCCGGAAGTGTGGTATACTGGTAAACTGGTAAAAAGGGAGGTTCCGATGAAGCACTTTCTCAGCCTTGCGGATGTCTCATCTCAGGAGATGTGGCGTCTTCTGGACCTGGCGATAGAATTGAAAGAGGAGTGGCGGCAGGGCGGCAACCGCCCGCTGCTGAAAGGGAAGACGCTGGGGATGATTTTCCAGAAGCCGTCCCTGCGGACCCGCGTCTCGTTTGATATGGCGATGCTCCACTTGGGGGGGCATGCCCTGTACCTCTCCCCCAACGAAATCCAACTGGGGGTGCGGGAGAGCATTCCGGATGTCGCCCGCGTCCTCTCCCGGTATGTGGATGCCATCATGGCCCGCGTCTTCGCCCATTCGGACGTGGTCACCCTGGCCGAGTATTCCCGGGTCCCGGTCATCAACGGTCTCTCCGACTACAGCCATCCCTGCCAGGGATTGGCGGACTTTCTGACCATCATTGAGAAGAAGGGCCGGGACTTGAAGGGGAAAAAACTGACCTTCGTGGGGGATGGGAACAATGTGGCGACGTCGCTTCTCTTCGGGGCGACGAAACTGGGGATGGACTTTGCCATCGCCACCCCGCCCGGTTACGAACTGCCCGCATCGGTCTGGGAACTGGGGCAGACATTCGCCGCCGAGAGCGGAAGCCGTATCCTGGCTACCCACGACCCGGTGGAGGCCGTCCGGGATGCGGACGTCATCTACACCGATGTCTGGGCCTCTATGGGGCAGGAGGCGGAGGCGGCCCAGCGCGCGCAGGTCTTCCCGCCGTACCAGGTCAACGCCGCGCTGGTGGCGAAGGCCAAACCCGATGTCATCGTGATGCACTGCCTGCCCGCCCATCGCGGCCAGGAAATTACCGACGACGTCGCCGATGGCCCCCACTCCGTCCTGTGGGACCAGGCGGAGAACCGGATGCACGCGCAGAAGGCGATTCTGGTGGAGTTGATGGTGGGAGGCGAAATCCGTCGGGAGGAAGTCTGATGGCCGAAACGATTATGGTGACGTTGCCGAAAGAAATCCGGACGGCGCTGGAAGAGGTCGTGGAAAAGGAGGGTGTTCCCCTCGGTACAATTGTTAGCGAAGCAGTGCAGGAGTATCTGTTCTTTCGGCGCCTTCGGTCATTGCGAGAGCGGATGATCGCACAAGCATTGGCGCAGGGTATCTCTACGGAGGAAGACGTGTTTCAGCAGGTCTCATGAAAGTTGTGCTGGATACCAATGTCCTGATTGCCGCCTTTATCACGCAAGGCGTTTGCGGTGACCTGCTGGAACATTGTCTCCGCCAACACGAGGTTATCCTATCCGAATTCATTCTGGAGGAATTCCGCAGGCACCTACTCCACATATTTGGCTACAGTGATACGGATGTGGAAGAGGCTCTGGAGGTGCTTCAACAGAAGGCAAAGATTATTGCGCCAACACCGCCTGCACAGCCGGTTTGCCGTGATCCAGATGATGATATGATCCTGGGAACGGCTATCGCTGGCGATGCGGCTTGCATCATCACTGGTGATCGGGATTTGCTGGTCCTGGGCCATTTCGGCTCCATTGATATTTTGAGCCCTGCGGAGTTCATGAATCGCCGTTCTGCGCCCAAAAGGCGTGAGTTTTAAGTCCCTTGTACCGGGTAGTTGGCGGGCGGTTATAGCGGAGAACCGGATGCACGCGCAGAAGGCGCTTCTGGTGGCGTTAATGGTGGGAGGCGAACGGGAGGTGTGAAGATGGCTTCGACGGAATCGGTCTCCGTTCCCACCGAAGAGCGGGTTCGCGAAATCGTCCTCCAGGTTGTGGAGGAAGTGGTAGAGCCCATCCGGCGGGAACTGGGTCAACCGAGCCCCGAATGGAGCGATGTTCGCCAGGTCTGGCTGGCGATCGGCGCCCTGACCGATGCCCAGCGCCGGACGGAGGAGCGACTGGAGGAGTTGGCCGAGGCCCAGCGGCGGACGGAGGAGCGGGTGGAGCAGTTAGCCGAGGCCCAACGCCGGACGGAGGAGCGGCTCCAGCGGCTGGAGGAGACTGTACAGGCCCTGGCCGAGGCCCAGCGCCGAACGGAGGAACGGCTCCAGCGGCTGGAGGAGGTCGTATACTCACTGGCCGAGACCGTGCGCCAACTGGTAGACCGACTGGAGAGGGTAGAGAAGCAATTGGGGCAGCTCTCCGACCGTCTGGGAATGGACCTGGAGACGGATGCGGAAGAGGTCCTGTGGGCTTTGGCAGAGAGCAAGGGAATCCGCTTTCTCCAGCGTCCCACTCCCATCACGATGGACGGTGAGATAGATTGGGCCGCGCCCGTGGAGATGCCCGACGGAAAGCGCTACTGGCTCCTGGTAGAGGTCAAAGGGCGCCTGCGGAGAAAAGAACTGAGCGAGTGGGTCCAGTGCCTTCGGGACCCCTCGTTCCAGCAAAAACTCCGACTCTATGGCGTGGAAAAGCCCTACTTGCCCTATGTGTTCGGAATGCGGGTCTATCTCGGTGTGGAAGAAATGGCCCAGGAGGTCGGCGTCGGCATTCTGACATTCCGGGGAGAGCAGTTGCCTCCGCGTCCGTGGGAGTGAGCATGGCCCATCCGCATATCTCCATTGTCGCTCCTGTCTTCAACGAAGAGGAAACCCTGCCCGAGTTCTACCGCCGGGTGCGGGCGGTGATGGACGAACTGGGGGAACCCTGGGAACTGGTCCTGGTGGACGACGGCAGCAGTGACCGGAGTTTCCAGATTTGCCGGGAACTCCACGAGCAGGACCCGCGCGTGCGGGTGGTGCGCTTTGCCCGGAACTTCGGCCACCAGATTGCCATCACCGCCGGGATGGACTATGCCCGGGGCGACGCCGTTGTTACCATTGACTCCGACCTCCAGGACCCGCCAGAGGTCATCCCGGAACTGGTGGCCCGCTGGCGGGAGGGGTATCACGTCGTCTACGGCGTCCGCTCCGAGCGGGAAGGGGAGACCTGGTTTAAACTGTTCACTGCGCGCCTCTTCTATCGCCTTATCGCGGCCCTTACCGACGTCCGTATCCCGATGGAGGCGGGGGATTTCCGGCTGCTGGACCGGAAGGTGGTGGAGGACATGCGCCGTCTGCGGGAGCACCGGCGCTTCATCCGGGGGATGACCTCGTGGGTGGGCTACCGGCAGGTCGGCGTCCCCTATCACCGCCATGCCCGCTTCGCCGGACAGACCAAGTACCCCTTCCGCAAGATGTTCCGGCTGGCGCTGGATGCGATCACCGGATTCTCCGACGTCCCCCTGCGGCTGGCCTGGACCTTCGGGGCGGTCCTGCTGGCGTTGGGAGTACTGCTGGGGCTGGCCCTGCTCGGGCTGCGGCTGGCCGGGCGGGCTCCGCTGGCCGGGCAGGGGCTGATGCTGACGGCGGCCATCCTCCTCAGCGGCACCCAACTCCTCTTCCTGGGCATCATTGGCGAGTACCTGGCCCGTATCTACGACGAGGTCCGCAACCGACCGCTCTACACAGTGATGGAAGTTCTGGAGAACGGTGATAAAACTTCCCCGTAGCGCAAGATTCACGTCATGTGCAACTTCAATAAACCGGCCTCTACGGAGCGGCGTTTTGTCCCCTCCTCATCCCCCTGGCCCCCTTCTCCTCCCCGCAAAGCGGGGAGGAGAAGGGGGTGAAAAGGTGGGGTTTGTGGGCGGCGGCTTCGCCGCCG
>CALDFY010000287.1 GCA_937942115.1 uncultured Anaerolineae bacterium
CTCCCCCGGCCCCTCCCCTCTCCCAAACTTCGTTTGGGAGAGGGGCCGGGGGTGAGGGCCTCATAGGTTTTTTCGTGCCCCTCTTGTTCTGGGCGAGCGGCGGGCTTCTTTGCCCCTCACCCCCCTTGCCCCCTCTCCCCATCGCTCCGCTCTGGGGAAAGGGGGGTGAAGAAAGAGGATTTTTGGGCGGGCGGCTTCGCCGCCCGCCCAAAAATCCCCTTTCTTCCCCCCCCTTTCCCCAGAGCGGAGCGATGGGGAGAGGGGGCAAGGGGAGTGAGGGGCAAAGAAGCCCGCCGCCCGCCCAGAACGAGAGAGGCGCAAAAAAACCTACACTTGTGAGCCTCCGACCCCTCCCCTCTCCTGACCCTTCGGTCAGGAGAGGGGCCGGGGGTGAGGTGAAGGCGGCGGGGGGAGAGGTGAGGCCCCCCCTCCTGGCCGCAGGCCAAGGGGAGAGGGGGGATCAAGGGGGGTGAGGGGCGCAGTTCGGCCATTGCGAAGGAGTCGGGTTGCTGGGAATAACATACGGGCAATAAAACAGACGTGTGTAATTTTTAATACCTTCCAGATGATTGGGGGGCAAACAACATCCGGCTTATCGTCCGGTGATGCGCTCTGTGCCGCCCATCCAGGGCCGCAGGACCTCCGGCACGACGACGGAGCCATCGGCCTGCTGGTAGTTTTCCAGAATGGCGATGACGACGCGCGGGAGGGCCAGGCCCGAACCGTTGAGGGTGTGGACGAACCGGGGGCGGGCGTCGGGGGCGGGCCGGTAGCGGATGTTGGCCCGGCGGGCCTGAAACTCCTCGCAGTTGCTGACCGAACTGACTTCCAGCCACTCCCCGCAGCCCGGCGCCCACATCTCAATGTCGTAGGTCTTGGCCGCCGTGAAGCCCAGGTCGCCGGTGCAGAGTTGGACGACGCGGTGGGGAATTTCCAGCCGTCGGCAGAGGTCCAGGGCGTGCTCCACCATCTCCTCCAGCGCGTCGTAACTGGCCTCAGGAGTGGTGAACTGGTACATTTCCACCTTATCAAACTGGTGGCCGCGCTTGATGCCCCGGACGTCCCGCCCGGCGCTCATCTTCTCCCGGCGGAAACAGGGCGTGTAGGCGACGTATTTGAGGGGCAGCGCGTCGGCGGGGAGAATTTCGTCCCGATGCAGATTGGTCAGCGGGACTTCGGCGGTCGGCACCAGCCAGAGGTCGTCCTCCACGTCGTGGTAGAGGTTGTCCTCAAACTTGGGGAGTTGCCCGGCCCCCACCAGGCACTCCTGCCGGACGACGAAGGGGAGGTAGACCTCAGTGTAGCCGTGTTCGCGGGTGTGGACATAGAGCATCCAGGCGATGAGGGCCCGCTCCAGAAGGGCTCCGGCGCCCCAGAGGACGTAGAAGCGGCTCCCGGCCAGCCGCACCCCCCGGTCAAAGTCCAGAATGCCCAGTTCGGGCCCCAGGTCCCAGTGGGGAAGGGGATCAAAATCAAAGGCGCGGGGGGTTCCCCACCCCCGCACCACAATGTTGCCGCTGGCATCCGGGCCGACGGGGACGGACGGGTGGGGAATATTGGGGAGGCGAAGGAGCCAGTCATCCCGTTCCGCCTCCGCAGCGCGCACCTGGGCTTCCAGTTCGGCGATGCGGTCGCCCACGGCGCGCATACGGGCGATCAGTTCCTCCCGCCGGGCCGGGTCCTGGATGCGAGGGATTTCTTTGGACGTGCGGTTGCGCTCGGCGCGCAATTCCTCCACCTGGGCCAGCAGGTCCCGCCAGCGGCCGTCTATCTCCAGGACGCGGTCCACCAGAGCGGGGTCCTCGTTGCGGGCGACCAGCGCGTCCCGAACCAGTTGGGGGTCTTTCCGCAGAAGGTTGATGTCCAGCATCTCACGTTTCGCGCTTCACGTTTCACGTTTCACGCTTCACGCTTCACGCTTCACGTTTCACGCTTCGCGTGTTCCGTATCCCTGGGCCGCAGATGGGGGAACAGGATGACCTCCCGGATGGACGGGCGGTCGGTGAAGAGCATCACCAGCCGGTCAATGCCCATCCCGAAGCCGCCGTTGGGGGGCATGCCGTACATCATCGCCCGGATATAGTCCTCGTCCATCGGGTGGGCCTCTTCGTCCTCCGCCCGGTAGAGCCGGCCCATCTCCAAAAAGCGCTGCTCCTGATCCAGCGGGTCGTTCAGTTCGCTGAAGGCATTGGCGATCTCCATCCCGCCGATGAAGGCCTCAAACCGCTCCACGTGGGTGGGGTCCTCGGGCTTGGCCTTCGCCAGGGGCGAGATATCGCGCGGGTAATCGTAGAGGATGGTGGGCTGAATCAGGTTCGGCTCCACCAGCCCGCTCAGGAGTTCCTTATCAATCAGTTTGCCCCAGGTCTGGCCCGGCTGGGCAGGGATGCCGGCCTCCCGCAGGGCCTGATAGAGGGCGTCGGCAGTGGGGTAGCGGGTGTAGTCAATGCCGCTGGCCTCCAGAATCGCCTCCCGCAGCGTCATCCGCCGCCAGGGCGGGGCCAGGTCTATGGTGTGGCCCTCGTAGGTGATGACAGTGGTCCCCAGCACCTCCCGCGCCACCGTGGAGACCATCTCCTCGCAGAGGTCCATCACCGCCCGGTAGTCCAGGTAGGCGGCGTAGAACTCCAGCATAGTGAACTCCGGGTTGTGCTTGAAGGAGACGCCCTCGTTGCGGAAGTCGCGGCCGATTTCGTAGACCCGTTCAAAACCACCCACCAGGAGCCGTTTCAGATAGAGTTCGTCCGAGATGCGCAGATAGAGGTCCTGGTTTAACTGGTTGTGATGGGTAATGAAGGGACGGGCCGCCGCCCCGCCGTAGACCGGCTGGAGGATGGGGGTCTCCACTTCCAGGAAGCCCCGCTCGTCCAGAAAGCGCCGGATGGCCGCAACGGTGCGGGCGCGGATACGGAAGATTTCGCGGACTTCGGGGTGGACCGCCAGGTCGGCGTAGCGCTGGCGGTACCGCTCCTCCACGTCGGTGAGGGCGGAGTAGCGGACAATCCGGTCGCCGACCTGTTGCTCCTTGCCCCAGGGGAGGGGGGTCAGGGCCTTCGCCAGCATCCGCAGGCGGGTGACCTCCACGGTAATCTCCCCGGTACGGGTGCGCATCAGGCGGCCCTTCGCCTCCACGAAATCCCCCAGGTCAAAGTCCCGCTCAAAGGCTTCGTAGACCTCCTCGCCCAGGAGGTTGAGGCGGAGGAGAATCTGGATTTTGCCGCTTTCATCCTCCACGTGGGCGAAGGTGGCCTTGCCCATCACCCGGATGCTGCGCAGCCGACCGGTGATGGTGACCTCCTGGCCCTCGCCTCCGGCCTCGTAGAGGGCGATGGCCTGGGCCGCCGAATGGGTCCGCTCTGCCCGGGGCGGGTACGGGTCCCAGCCCCGCGCCCGCAGCCGCTGCAACTTCTCCAGACGCTGTCGCTCCAGGTCGCTCAGTTCCACTCGTGGCCCCCGTGACGGCTTATGCGATGTCTACAATCCGAAACACCATCACCCGGGCCGGCGCGCTGACCCGGACCTCGTCCCCGACCCGGTGCCCCAGAAGGGCTTTCCCGAGGGGAGACTCGTAGGAGATACGCCCCTGGGAGGGGTCGGCCTCCGCCGGCCCAACGATGTGGTAGGTCTCCGGGGGACCGTCGCCCTCCACAACGGTCACCCGGCTCCCCACGTTCACGACCCCGGAGGGTTTCTCCTCCTCCACAATCTCAGCGGTGCCCAGGAGCGTCTCCAGTTCCATGATGCGGCCTTCCACGAAAGCCTGCTCGTTGCGCGCGGCTTCCAGTTCGGCGTTCTCCAGGATGTCCCCCTCGGCGAGGGCTTCGTGGAGCCGGCGCGCAACTTCCTGGCGGCGCACCGTCCGCAGGTACTCCAGTTCCGCCTTCAGGCGCTCGTATCCTTCGCGAGTCAGATAGACAACTTGTTCGGCCATATTGTCGGGTCTCTCCTGGGATGGACGGGGTATCGCTGGTGATAAAAATCCAAATGCCCGCCCTCTGGAAGAAGGGCAGGCAGATGTGGCGGAAAGAAAAAGACGCGTAGCCGCTGTGCGGCGCGTCTCCCCTTATGCGCAACGACTGAGAGGGGGATCCCCTCTCAGCCGTGTGGTCATATTATAGCCGACAATGCCGATTTTGTAAAGTGGGTTCTCCATAGTATAATTCTCCCCGATGCGTCGGCTCAATATCGCTTACGGCGTTCTCCTGGGACTGGCGGCGGCCCGCGTCCTGCTAGAGATGCCCGAATTCCCGCTCCCGGTGCCCCTCATCCTGGCGCTGGCGCTGGTCGGGGGGATGACGGGGTTCCTCCTGGCCCGCCGCCACGCTCCTACGATCGGGTGGGCCGCCCCGGTGCTTCTGCTGGCCGTCCTTTGGCCCGGACGGCTTTCGCCCGTAGTATGGATGAACGTGTGGGGCTTGATCGGGCTGATAGAAGTCACGCGGAAAAGCGACCGCCCCCCCCTCCTCTCCGACCGCCAGGCCGACCGCCTGGCCGACGCAGTGGTCGGCGTCCTCTTTCTGGCCCTCTACCTGGTCTCGCTCTCCCGGGACGTCCTCCCCGCCGATAGCGGCGAGTTCCAGTTGGTGGCCGCGCTCCTGGGCGTGGCCCACCCTCCGGGCTATCCCCTCTACACGATGGCCGGTCATCTCTTCATCCGACTGCTCCCCATCGGCACCCCGGCGCTGCGGCTGAACCTGATGAGTGTGCCGATGGCGGTGGTCACCCTGCTCTGGCTGGCCCGGGCGACCCGCCTCTGGGCCCGACATCTGGGCGCCTCCCCTTCGCTGGCCCGCGCGGGCGGTTTCGCCGCCGCGCTGACCCTGGGCTCCGCCACCACCTTCTGGGCCCAGGCCACGACCGCCAACATCCGCATGCCCACCCTCTTCTTCGCCGCCCTGGCCCTCTACGCCCTGGCCCGCTTCGCGACGGATGGTAGATGGGGAACCGGTGCAGTGGGGAGTGGTGGGCGGGACCGGGCGCTGCTCCTGCTGGCACTGGCCCTGGGGCTGGGCATCGGACACCACCCCTCCCTGGCCTTCGTGGCCGTCTTCTTCCTCCTCTACCTGCTGAGCCTGGACCCCCGTCTGGCCCTTCAGCCCCGCCGGTGGTGGCGCCCCGTCCTGGTCTTCCTGGCCGCGCTGACCCTCCCCCAGGCCTACCTCCCCCTGCGCGGCGCGGCCGGCGCGCCGCTGGCCCCGCCCGGCCTGGATACCCTCCAGGGCTTCCTCTGGCACGTCCTGGCGCGGGGCTTCGCCGGAGATATGTTCGCCTTCGCCAACCCCCGGGACTTCCCCCACCGCCTGGCCCTCCTGCCCACCCTCCTCACCTTCCAGTTCAACGGCCTCCTTCTGGCCCTGGCGCTGCTGGGAATTCTGACCGTCCTCCGGCGAGACCGGCGGCTCTTCTTCCTGCTGGCGGGCAGTTTCCTGCTCCATACCTCCATCACGCTGACCTACCGGGCCCCCCAGACGGTGGAGTACCTGATGCCCGCCTACCTCCCCCTCGCCCTCTCCGTCGGCCTCCTCCCCGCCGCGCTGAACGGATGGCCGGGGAACATCTCTGCGGGAAAACTCCCCCTGGCTGCGCTGGCCCTCTGGGCCGGCTTCCTGAACTCTCAGGGGCATTTCAGCATGACGGAACTGGCGACCGATACCTCCACCCGCCGGGCGGTCGGGCCGCTCCTGGAGGCCGCCCCCCCGAACGCAGTCATTCTGGCCGACTGGCACTGGGCCACCCCGCTCTGGTACCTCCAGCAGGTGGAGGGACGGCGGCCCGACGTGACGGTGGAATACGTGTACCCCGTCGTCGGGGAGGACTACGGGGCCACCTGGCGCCGGCGCGTGGAGGAAGTGGACGACGGCCGCCCCCTCCTGCTGACCCACTTCTACGACCTCCCCGGCTACAGCGCCGAGCCGGTGGGCGCCGGATTCCGCCTCCACAAGCGCCCCGCCGCAGAAGTCACCGCTCCGCTCTCCCCCACCGACGTCGCCTTCGCCGAGGGGATCCGGCTGCTGGGGTACCGCCTGCCGCCCCCTCCCTTCCAGGCCGGACAGCCCCTGGAGGTCGTTCTGGCCTGGGGACGGACGGCTCCCTCCGACCGCGCGCCCTCCTTCACCCTCCGCCTGGTCGGCCCCGACGGGCAGGAAGTGGCCCAGGCCGACCGGTATCTGGGCACGGACACCGTCCCCGGGGAAGTGCGCTGGGAACGGCTGGTGCTCCCCCTCTACCCCACCCTCCGGCCCGGCCGCTACCGGCTGATCCTGGGCGCGTATACCGTCTCCGAAGCCGGGTTTGAACCGCTCCCCGCCCCCGGGGGCAAGTCGTTCATCCCCCTGACCGAACTGGACGTGGGGCCGGCTTCCCGCCCACCTTTCACGCTGCACCCTATGGGCATTCCCTACCCCGGGGGGCCTACTCTGGTCGGCGCCGACTATGACCGGACGGCGCCGGACACCTTGCGGGTCTATCTGCACTGGCGCGGCCCGACAGCGGGGCGCAGGCTGACAGTCTGCGCTACGCCGTGCCGGCATATTGCGGAGAGACACATTGCCGACCTTCCGGCTCTCCCCCAGGGCGCGTACCAGACGGTGGCGATGGACCTGCCGGGGACGGTGCGAGGGCTTCTCTTCCTTTCGCTGACCGACGATGCGGGGAGCGTTCGGGTGGCGGCGGGGCCGTGGGGCTGGCCCCTGCGGTCGGTGCCGCTGGTCATCCCACCGGGAGACCTCCGCTTCGTCCCCCTCGGGGACGAGATGGCGGTGGTGGGGGTACGGGCCTCCCCCGCCGTTCCCGGCGCGGTGATGACAGTGGATGTGGCCCTGGTGGGGCGGCGCGCGCTGACCGCCGACATCGCCACCAGCGTCCGGCTGACGGACGAGACGGGGCGTTTTCTGGGCGCGCACGATTGCCAGCCCGCGCTGGGCACCATCCCGACGCTGAAGTGGATTGGGGGGTCAAGGGTACGCGACCGGCACCGGATCCCGATCCCGGCGGATTGGGGAGGGGGCGGTGTGCGGGCCACGCTGGTCGCCTACGAGCGCTTCCGGATGACCCCGCTCCCGCCGATGGACGACCGGCGGTGGGAGGCGGTGCCGCTGAAGTAGCGCTGACGGCACTCCACTGCGTTTCGGGTTCGTACTCAGCCACGAAGCGAAGCGGAGTGGCGTTTGTGCTGACGGCACTCCACTGCGTTTCGTGCCTTACTACGAACGGGTTCGTAGTCAGCCACGAAGCGAAGCGGAGTGGCGTTTCGGGTTCGTAGTTAGCCACGAAGCAAAGCGGAGTGGCGTTTCGGGTTCGTAGTCAGCCACGAAGCGAAGCGGAGTGGCGTTTTTTGCCTCACTACCTCTCTGTGGCGGCGACAAGGGCCTCCAGGTCGGCGCCCAGGGCCTCCAGTTCCCGCCCGTAGCAGGCCCAGTCGTTGCGGCGGAGGCACTCCTGCGCCGCCAGATAGTGGGCCTGCGCGGAGCGGGCCAGCGCGGCTACATCGTCCGACGCGGTGGGCGGGGGGACAGGCGGAGTCGCTGGCGGCGCCGCCAACCCCACCACCTGCGCCAGCGCCGTCGCAAAGTCCTCCGCCATCGCCACCGAATCCCCGTAGGCCACCAGCACCCGCTTCAACTCCGGAAACCGCCCCGCCGCCGCCTGCAGGTAGAGCGGCTCCACGTAGAGCAGGGTGTCGTCTATCGGGATGACCAGAAGGTTGCCCCGAATGACCTGGGAGCCGTGCTGGTTCCAGAGCGTCAACTGCTGGGAGATGTACGGGTCCTGGTCAAAGCGGGCCTCTATCTGCATGGGCCCGTAAATCAGTTCCTGCTTGGGGAATTTGTAGACGCCCAGTTGCCCGTAATCCTCGCCGTCCGAATCGGCATAGAGCCAGGCAATCATGTTGCGCCGCCCGTTGGGGACGTACGGACGGATCAGCAGGAACTCCACTTCGTCCTCATCCGGTAGCCGCATCACCACGTAGTAGGGCGCCATCTCCGTCTCCCCCTGCTCCCGGACCTCTGTGGGCGCGGCCCAGAGGTCCTCTTTGTTGTAGAAGACCTGCGGGTCGTCCATATGGTAGGCGGCGTAGGCGGCGGCCTGGATGCGGAAGAGTTGCTCCGGGTAGCGCCAGTGGGCCCGCAGGACCTCGGGCATCCGCTCCCCCGGCGTGAAGAGAGTCGGGAAAACGGCTTGGTACGTCCGAATGATGGGGTCGGTGGGGTCCACCACGTAGAAGGTCGTCTCGCCAGTGGTGGCGTCTATGGTGACTTTGACGCTGTTACGGATGTAGTTGACGCCGTTGAACGGCTCCGAGTAGGGGAAACGGTCGCTCCAGGTGTAGGCGTCGTACATCCAGACGATACGGCCGTCCGCAATCACCGCATAGGGGTCGGGGTCGTACCAGAAGATGGGGGCCAGCGTCCAGACCCGGTCGCCGATTTGGCGGTGGAAGAGGATGCGGCTATCGGGACGGAGGGCAGAGGAGACGAGAATCTGGATGCTGTTGAACCGGAGGGCAAAGAGGGCCCGTCGGAAGAAACCGCCCAGCGGCACGCCGACAGCGCCACTCCGCTGCGCTTCAACGCCACTCCGCTGCGCTTCGTGGCTGACTACCAACTCGTAGCGGGTATAGACGTTCTGGTCGCCGCTGGGATAATCAAACTCCGGCTCGGTCGTGTTGACGATGGCGTACTCTTTGGTCACCTCGCCGAAGTAGATTTCCGGACGGGTGATGGTCAGGGCCGGGTCGGTGCTCTGCGGGGGGATGTCCCGGACCAGGAGGACGGGGAGCCCTTCGCGGGTGAATTCGTTGACCGGGCTGACCACTGCGCCGTAGCCGTGGGTGAAGACCAGGTGGCGGTTGACCCAGGTCTGGGCCTGTTCGGCCAGTTGGTCCACATCCAGTTCCCGCACCGAGAGCATCACCGACCGGAGTCCGTCGCTCAGGACGTAGCGGTCCACATCCACGTCGTTGAAGGTGTAGTAGAGGCGAATCTCCTGGAGTTGCCCGTAAGTGGTGAGAAGGGGCTTCCAGTCCCAGAGACGGATGTTCTGGATGGTGGACCGGTTGGCATCCAGCACTTCGGGGGTTAGTGTGCCCTCGGCGGGGAACTCCTGCTCCCGGACGTTCGTCAGGCCGAAGCCGATGCGGGTGAAGCGGATCCCGTTCTGGATGTAGGGCCGCTCGGCGGCCAGTTCGTTGGGGGCGACGACGAAGCGCTGCAGGGCCGCCGGGTAGGCGGAACTGATGACGGTCAGCAGCAGCCAGGCGGCGGCGACGAGGAGCAGGAAACGCCAGCGGCGCAGGTAGACGTTGAGCAGGAAGAGGAGCGCGGCGATCAGAAGGACGACGGTGAGCAGGTTGTAGATGGGGATGCGGGCGTGGACGTCGGTATATCCGACGCCGAAGACGGCGCCCCGGCTGGAGATGAGGAGGCGGAAGCGGGCCAGTGAATACTGGGCGGCGATGAGGGCCAGGGTCAGCGCGCCCAGGACGGAGAGGTGGGCGATGGGGCCTCGGTCCCGCAGCGCGCCCGCCGTCCCGTAGGCGACCAGCGCGCCCAGCAACCCGAGGACGGCCAGGGCCAGGAGCCAGCCCGCCAGCAGGTCGTAGACCGGCAGTCGGAAGAGATAAAAACTGACGTCCCGGCCGAAGATGGGGTCGGCGAGGCCGAAGGGGACGGCGTGGCGGAAGAGGAGGAGGTCCAGCCAGCGGGCGGAGAGGGCTTCGGCCATGGTGAAGGCGATGAGGAGGCCGACGCCGATGAACACCCAGCGGAGGGTCTGGGTGCCCGAGCGGCCCAGGCGGGCGCGGTAGGGGCGGAGGACGCGGCTTTCGGCCAGGCGCGCGGGAAGGAGGAGCCAGTTGACCGCCAGGACCGCTGCGGCCAGCAGGCCCCCGGCCAGAAAGGCGACCCCCCTCGCCACCAGCCGGGTCTGATAGACCGGGAGGTAGCCCAGTTCCTCAAACCAGAGCCAGTCGGTGTAGATGCCGGCGAACAGTTCCAGCAGGCCCGGCCCGAAGACCAGTATGGCCACCAGCAGGCCGGAGAGGATGAGGGTCCACTTCAGACGAGGGGACATAGGCTCCTTTCAGGGACGCATGTCGCAGAGTCGCAGGGCGCAGGGAGCAAGGGAGCATGGGGGTATGGGTCCGGCGCCCCGACAGTCCGATCTTCTTGGCGAATGGGGGCCATTGCACTTCGCTCACTTCAACAGACGCTCATAACTACCTACGCCAGGGGCTAAAAGCCCAATGTCCCTAACTTTTTCGGCGTGCTTGCCTCACCCCTCCCCCGGCCCCTCCCCATATGCGTTAACTTAAGGGGCTGCGCCAGTTGGGTCGCCGCCTCGGGCGCTGACTGAAGCCAGCCTCTTTGGGCCTTCGGCCGGGTTGCTTCACTTCGTTCGCAACAAGGTCGGCCTTCGCCGACCTCCCGAGAAGAGCGTCAACGCAGGTTGACGCCCGGCGCAAAGCGTAGGGGCAACCCTCGCGGTTGCCCCCAGGGGAGGCCGATTTCCAATCGGCGCCCGAGGCGGCCGGAAGCGGAGAGCCGAAGCCAGCCCTAAGTTAACGCCTATAGGGGCCGGGGGTGAGGGCGGGGTTTTGCGGCGGCCTTCGGCCGCCG